>JASFWR010000345.1:0-4086 GCA_050049155.1 Planctomycetota bacterium
TTCCTGCGGCAGCGCTTCACCGACCTGGGGCTTCCCGTGTGGTTCATGCCCTACTGCAACGTCCAGCGAGAGGGGCTGCTGCCGCCCGACGGGTCGAGCTTCTACGGTGAGGAGCACCACGTGATCCAGCGCGGCGACGTGCTGCACACGGACGTGGGCATCCACTACCTGCGGCTCTGCACCGACACCCAGGAGATGGCCTACGTGCTGAGGATCGGAGAGGAGGACGTGCCCGCGTCCCTGAAGGACGCCATGGCCGTGGGCAACCGCTGGCAGGACCTGCTCACGAGCTCGTTCACCCAGGGGCGCACCGGGAACGAGATCCTCGCGGAGACGCGCCGCCGGGCCGACGCCGAGGGCATCACCTGCTCGGTCTACACCCACCCGGTCGGCTTCCACGGCCACGCCGCCGGCCCGACCATCGGCATGTGGGACAACCAGGGGCCGACGCCGATCCGCGGGGACTGGCCCCTGCGGGCGGACACCTGCTACGCCATCGAGGGCAACGTGACGGTGCCCTGCGCCGCCTGGGGCGGCCAGCCGGTGCAGATCAAGCTCGAGCAGGACGCCTGGTTCGACGGCCGCACGGTGCGCTACATCGGCGGGCGTCAGACCGAGTGGCACGTGATCCGCTGACGGCGAGGGGGGAGGCCGCCGGAGACCCCGCCTGCGGCGCGCGGCGGGCACCGCGGCCCCCGAGGTCCGCCCGGCCCGTTCCTGACACGACGTCCAGCGCGTAGATTCTGGGGCCCATGTCCCTCGCCCTCCTGGTCCTCGCCCTCTTCCTCGCGGGCGCCGCCGCGATGATCACGCGGGTGCTCCCCGCGCTGATCGCGCTGCCCGTCATGGGCGTGGCGATCGCCAGCGGCGCGGTGGTGCTGACGGGCGAGATCGGCTGGCTCGACGTGCTCGACGGCGTGGTGTCCGGCGGCGCGATCATGCTCCACAAGGCGATGATCGTGACCTTCTTCGGGGGCGCGCTCTCGTTCGTGATGCAGCGCTCCGGGGTGGCGGAGAGCCTCGTGAAGCAGGGGGCGGAGCTGGTGGGCGCGGACCCCCTCGCGGTCGGCATCTTCTCCCTGCTCCTGGTCGCCCTGCTCTTCTCGAGCCTCACGGGCCTCGGCGCCGTGATCATGGTCTCGATGATCGTCCTGCCCATGCTGGCGACCGTGGGGCTCTCCCCCGCCGCCGGCGCCGGCATCGTGCTCTTCGGCATGAGCCTGGGTGGCGTGCTCAACCCCGCCAACTGGGTCCTCTACGTGGACACCCTCGGCGTCCCCACGGAGGAGGTGAAGCGCTTCGCCCTGGTGCTGTTCGTGGTGGTGACCCTGGCGGGCGCGGCCATGATCGTCGCGGAGCTGCTCCTGGGCCGGCTCGTGCGGCTCGAGCGCCGCACGATCGTGACCCTCGTCCTCTTCCTGGCCGCGGTGGCCGGGATCGGCGCGCTCCTGGTGGGCTCCGGGTCGTCGGGCGGCGAGGACGGCCCCGTCCTCGTCTGGGCGCGGAGGGCCACGCTCGTGGCCTTCACCGCGCTGGTCGTGAGCCAGGTGGCGGGCGTGCTGCGCCGGGCGAGCCGCTGGCGCCACCAGGAGCCGGAGATCCGCACCGGCGCCTACCTGATCCCGCTGGTGCCCCTGGTGGCGATCCTGCTCTTCGACGTGCCGATCCTGGCGGCGTTCGTGATCGGCTTCGCCTACGCCATCCTCGCCACGGCCCGGCCGGGGTCCATGGCCCTGACCGTCCAGAGCCTGATCGAGGGCGGCGCGAGCGTGATGCCCGCCATCGTGCTCATGTTCGGCATCGGCATCCTCATCGCTGCCGTCAAGGGCCCGCCCGGATGGGACGCGGCGCACCCCGGCGCGACGTGGCCCGTCCTCGGCGCCATCGAGCCCGTGCTCTCGCGCCTGGTCCCCTCGTCGCCCTGGACCTACGTGCTCGGCTTCGGCCTCGCGGCCCCCCTGGCCCTCTACCGCGGCCCCCTGAACGTCTGGGGCCTCGGGTTCGGCGTGGCGACGATCCTGATGACCAGCGGCAACCTCCCCGCCGCCGCGGTCATGGCGATGCTCCTCAGCGTCGGGCAGGTCCAGGGGATCTGCGACCCCACCAACACGGCCAACGTCTGGATCGCCAACCACCAGGGCGTGGACGTGAACACCATCCTCTTCCGCACCCTGCCCTTCGTGTGGGGCGCGGCGGCCCTCGGACTCGGCGCGGCGGCCGCCTTCTACCTGTGAGCGACGGCCAACCCCGCAAGCTGAAGATCGGCATCGACGTGGGCGGCACGTTCACCCACGCGGTGGCCGTGGACGTGGCCCGCACGGAGCTGGTGGGCAAGGCGGTGGTCCCCACGACCCACGGCCACGAGGACGGCGTGGCGGCCGGCGTGGTGCAGTCCATGCACCGCCTGCTGGAGGAGGCGGGGATCGCGCCCGAGGAGGTGGTGCTCATCGCCCACTCGACCACCCAGGCCACCAACGCGCTCCTGGAGGGGGACGTGGCGAAGGTCGGCGTCCTCGCCATGGGCGCTGGCCCCCAGGGGCTGCGCGCGCGGCGGGAGGCGCGCCTCGGCGAGGTCCGGCTCGGCCCCGGGGCGACCCTCGAGACGGCGTTCCGCTTCCTGGACGTGTCGGACGGGCTCGACGAGGCGCGGGCTCGCGCGCTCCTCGAGGAGCTCGTGGCCGAGGGCGCCCAGGCCCTCGTGGCCGCGGAGCCCTTCAGCGTCGACCGCCCCGAGAACGAGGAGGCGGTCGTCCGCATCGCGACGGAGCTCGGCGTCCCCGCCACGGCCACCTCGGGCCTCACCCAGCTCTACGGCCTGCGCATGCGGACCCTCACGGCGGCCATCAACGCCAGCATGCTGCCGATCATGATCGAGACCGCCGACCGCACGGCGCGCGCCGTGGCCGAGAGCGGCATCGAGGCGCCGCTCATGGTCATGCGCTCGGACGGCGGGATCATGGACATCGAGGCCATGCGGCGGCGGCCCGTGCTCACCATGCTCTCCGGGCCCGCGGCGGGGGTGGCCGCGGCGCTCATGTACGAGCGCATCGCCAACGGCGTCTTCGTCGAGGTCGGCGGGACCTCCAGCGACATCTGCCTCATCCGGAACGGGCGGCCGGAGATCCGCGCCGCGGAGATCGGCGGCCGGCGCCTGTTCGTGCGCACCCTCGACGTGCGCACGGTGGGCGTCGCCGGCGGCTCCGTCCCCAGGGTGCGGCGCGGGAAGCTCTCCGACGTGGGCCCCCGCAGCGCCCACATCGCCGGCCTCGAGTACGAGGCCTTCACCCCCGACCTCGGCGACGTGGAGGCCGTGACCTTCCGGCCCCGGGAGAGCGACCCCGAGGACTACGTGGCGCTGCGGCGCGGGGGCGAGGTCTCCCACGCGGTGACCCCCACGGGCGCGTCCAACCTGCTCGGCCTCTCCGAGGGCTACGGCAAGGGGGACGCCGCCTCGGTCCGGACCGCCTTCGAGGCCCTCGGCCGCCTGGTGGGGAGCACCGCCGAGGCCGCCGCCACGCGGGTCCTGGAGCTCGGCGCGGCGCGGGTGGCGCCGGTGGTGAAGCGGCTGCTGGCCGAGCACAAGGTGGCCGCGGACGAGGTGGTCATGGTGGGCGGCGGCGGCGGCGCCGAGGCGGTGGTGCCCTTCACCGCCACCTCCCTCGGCATGGAGCACAGCATCGCGCGGCACGCCGAGGTGATCTCGGCCATCGGCGTGGCGCTGGGGATCCTGCAGGACTCCGTGGAGCGGACCCTGCTCAGCCCGAGCGAGTCGGACCTGCTCGCGATCCGCCGCGAGGCCTTCGAGCGCGTGCGCGACATGGGCGCCGACCCCGAGACCATCGAGGTCCACGTGGAGATCGACCGCCGCGAGCGGCGCGTCCGCGCCACCGCCAGCGGCTCGCCCCAGCTCCGGGCCCGGGACCTCGCGGGGCCGCGCCCGGACACGGACGAGCTCCGC
Organism: Planctomycetota bacterium; assembly: GCA_050049155.1. Classification (GTDB taxonomy): domain Bacteria; phylum Planctomycetota; class UBA1135; order UBA1135; genus Saltatorellus. The sequence continues at coordinate 3,959 of JASFWR010000345.1, forward strand.
TCGGCCGCGGCGAAGGCCATGAAGGTCGGCGCCGAGCTCGTGGAGGTGCACGGCCCCGAGGACGCGTGGCTCCGGACCTTCACCGCCGAGCACCGCGTCCCCGTCCTGTTCGGCCTCTTCAAGGTCTG
>JASFWR010000063.1:0-13159 GCA_050049155.1 Planctomycetota bacterium
CCCGTGAGATCGTCCGTCGCACACGCACGCGGGCCGCGCGCCGAGGTCTCGGCGCGCGGCCCGCGATGGGCGGAGCGGGGTCCGGCTCAGAGGTCGATGATCACGTCCGAGAAGTGGAGCCGGCTGATCTGGCGCACGTCGTCGACGCCGTCCCGACCGGGCACCGTGTCGGTGACGCGGGTCACCGACTCGTCCACGGGGACGATGGTGTAGTCGGCGGCCGGGCCGGTGAAGAAGGCCTCGTCCAGGCCCACGTCCCCCTCGACGCGGTCGTCGCCGCCGCGGCCCTCGAACTGGTCGTCGAGGTCGCCGCCGAGGAAGACGTTGTCGAGGTCGTTGCCGTTGATCCGGCCGCTGGTGGTGCCGCGGAAGCCGGCGCGCTCGAGGTAGCGCGACCGGTGCGTGTAGGCGATGGCCGGGTCGAACTTCATCTCGAAGGTGCCGCTGAACGACGAGTCCAGGTAGGCGGGGAAGGTCTGGCTCGCGGCGAAGAAGGACTCCACGAGGGCGAAGGCGCCCGGGTCACCCGCCTGGAGGGCGGCGCGGTCGCAGAAGTCGTAGAGGCCGCCCTCGCCGGACGTCCCGTTGCCGAACGGGTCGTGGCCCCAGACGCCGTAGTAGACGGAGAGCACGAGCCCGAGGTAGTCGGCGTCGGCCGAGCCCTGGGGGGCGCCGGCGGCGGGGCGGTAGGTGCCCTGGGACTCGGCGTCGATCCGCGCGGCGGCGAGATCGGCGGAGAACTGGGGGATCGTGGCGCCGAGGCCGAAGCGCAGGAGGATCCCCGCGGTGGTGTCGAGGGTGCCGTCGATGGCCGGGTCGGGCTGCATGAACTCGGGGCTCCCCTCCTGCACGACCTCGGAGCCGTCCACGCTCGCGTACAGGCCGTCGAAGAGGGCGACGAACTCCGCCACGGAGGGCTGGCTCACGTCGAAGGTCTGCTGCTCCTCGACCACAACGATGGTGGTCCCCAGGGCCGCCACCCGGTCGAGGACGGCGCTCTTGTCACCGCCCAGGGACGTACCCGGCGCGTCCGTCACGAGCTGCTCGAAGACGGCCTTCACGCGGAAGAGGGAGTCCTCCGTGACCCCGGGCTGGCCGAGGAAGTGGACGCGCTCACCGCTCGGGGCGTGGAGGTCGGCGTACTTGTCGAACACCGCTCGGATGCGCCCGTCCACCTCGGGGGGCAGGGGCACGACCCCGTCGAGGTCGGCGGACGTGTCGATGTCGTCCAGGGTGGCGGTGGGGCTCGCGGGCGCCGACGTGCTCGAGCCGCCGCTGCAGGAGGCGGCGAGGAGCGAGGTGGCGAGGGCGAGGATGAGGCCGTGGCTGGGTTGCGTCTTCATCGTTCTCCGGGGTCAGTCGGCGGGACCGTTGGCAGGACCGGCGCTGGGGCTGGACAGGTGCAGGTGGAGCTCGACCAGCCCCTGGTCGCTCTCCTGGATCTGGAAGGAGCGCGGCTCGGCGGTGCCGTCGGCGCTCTGGACGCGGAGCTCGTAGGTGCCGGGCGGCAGGAGGCCGACCTCGGCGCGCCCGCGGGCGTCCGTGTAGCGGGTGTGGAGGGCCCCGTCGTCGGCGCGCTCCATGAGCAGGCGGGCGCGGGCGGCGGGCAGGCCCGTGGGGGCGTCGACCGTGACCACCACGGACGGGGCGCCGGTGAGCCAGTGGTCGACCTCGGCCCACTCCCCGGCGCGGACCTCGCGGGACCTTGAGGCGTGCGTCTCGCCCGCGAGCTCGACCTCCGTCCGGTAGGTGCCGGGGGCGAGGGTGTCGAAGGCGTAGGCCCCGTCGGGGCCGGCGCGGCGGAGGGTGATGGCGCCCGCGCCCTCCTCCTGGGCGTCCCCGTTCTCGCGCACGAGGCGCACGCTGGCGTGGGGGATCGGCGCGCCGAGGCCGTCCCGGACGACGCCCCTGAGGGTCGCGCGCCGGGTGAGGCGGACCTCCCGGGGGCCGGGGTCGTCGACCGACACGAGGCGCGGCTCGAAGCCGGTGGCGCGGACCTCGATCACGGTGCCGGGGGCGGCGAGCTCGAGCTCGTAGCCGAGGCCGTGGTGGGCCTCGAGGCGACGGAGCCGGTCCCCGACGCGGAAGCTGGCCTCGCGCAGGGCGAGCCCGGTGCGGCCGTCCAGCACGGAGAGCTGCGCCGTGAGGACCTCGGGGGCCGCCTCGGGCGCCCGCCGAGCCTCCACCGGGGCCTCGAGGACGAGGTCGGCGGCGGGCGCGCGGGGGGCCTCCACGGGCATCGACGCCATGCCATCCCGTTCGATGGCGTGGACGGTCGGCGCGGCGCCGCGACCGCTCCCGAGGGCCACCAGGGCCCCGGAAACGACGGTCAGTGCGGCTACCAGCGCGAGCGATGCTGTGCGGTCGTATCGCTTCATCATGGTATGACTGAAACGTACCCCGGTTGGGATCCACGGGATCGAGCCGGTCTGTGTCCGATACCGAAGGACCTCTTCGATGACCTCGCTCGTCCTCGGCTCCTCGTCTCGATATAGAGCACAGCTCCTCGCGCGCCTGGGCGTCCCGTTCACCCAGGAGGCCCCCGAGGTGGACGAGCGGGCCTTCGATGCCGAATTCGAGACCTCCACGCCCGAGGCCTTCGCCCTGACCCTGGCGCGCGCCAAGGCAGGGGCCCTCGTCCGACAGGGGGGGGAGCGCTGGGTCCTGTGCGCCGATCAGGTGGGCGTCCTGGAGCGCGCCGAGGGGGCGCGGCTGCTCCACAAGCCGGGGACGGTGGAGCGCTGCGTGGAGCAGCTGATGGAGCTCTCGGGGCGGACCCACCTCCTCGTCAACGGGGTGGTCCTCCAGAGCGAGGCGACCGGCCAGCGGCTCGAGACGGTGGACCGCCAGGAGCTCACCATGCGCCCCTTCGACGAGGCCGAGGCGCGGGCCTACGTGGAGCGGTTCGCGCCCCTCGACTGCGCCGGCGGCTACCGCATCGAGGACGAGGGGATCCGGCTCTTCGAGCGCGTCCGCTCCGACGACCACACGGGGATCATCGGCCTGCCGCTGCTGTCCACGGCGGCGCTCCTCAGGGAGGCGGGGCTGCTGGCGCCCTGAGCCCGCGCGGCGACCTCTCTCCGCGGGGCCCTCGCGGGGTCACTCCCCGAGCCAGCCGGCGGCGTCGAGGGCGTGGTAGGTGAGGATCATGTCGGCGCCCGCGCGCTTGATCCCCATCAGGCTCTCCAGGGCCACCTCGCGACGGTCGAGCCACCCGGAGCGGGCCGCGGCCTCGATCATCAGGTACTCGCCAGAGACCTGGTACGCGGCCACCGGGAGCGTGGTCGCCTCGCGGACGGCGCGGACCACGTCGAGGTAGGGACCGGCGGGCTTCACCATGACCATGTCGGCCCCCTCGGCCTCGTCGAGGTACAGCTCGCGCATGGCCTCCCGCGCGTTGGCGGGGTCCATCTGGTAGGTCTTCTTGTCCCCCTCCTTCGGCGCCGAGTCGAGGGCGCCGCGGAACGGGCCGTAGAACGCCGAGGCGTACTTGGCGGTGTAGGAGAGGATGGCGACGTCGGTGAACCCCTCCGCGTCGAGGGCCTCGCGGATGGCGCCCACGCGGCCGTCCATCATGTCGCTGGGCGCGATCACGTCGGCGCCGGCGCGGGCCTGGACCACGGCCTGGCGGCAGAGCACCTCCACCGTCTCGTCGTTGAGGACCGCGCCCGAGTCGGCGTCGACGATGCCGTCGTGGCCGTCGCTGCTGTAGGGGTCGAGGGCGACGTCGGTGAAGAGGGCGAGCTCGGGGAAGCGGGCCTTGAGGGCGCGCAGGGAGCGCGGGACGAGGCCGTCCTCGTTCTCCACCTCGGACCCGGTGCGGTCCTTGCGGTCGTCCTCGATCTTCGGGAAGAGGACCATGGCGCGGACCCCGGCCTCGAGGGTCCGCTCGGCCACGCGCAGGAGCCCCTCGGGCGACCAGCGGGTCTGCCCCGGCATGGCCTCGATCTCCACGTCCGCGGCGTCCCCGTGGAGGAACACCGGGTAGACGAGGTCCCGGGAGGAGAGGGAGGTCTCGCGGACGAGGTCGCGCAGCGCCGGGGTCCGGCGGTTGCGTCGCGGGCGGTGGAGGGGAGGGATCATCGCGGCGGAGAGGCTACCCGATGGCCGCGGGGCGCCGGGCGGTTCGGCCGCTCCCCGCGGGAGGCCGACCGGCTGGCCGGGCGCCTGCTCGCGCCCTCCCGAAGGCCTCGCCGGGCCCTCACCGGCTCCAGGAGGTCTCCGCGAAGGCGTCGTGCCCGTGGATGCTCTCGAAGTTGCGGGCGTGGACCCGGAAGGAGACCACCCGCTCGTCCGCCTGCAGGCGCTCCGCGACGCCGCGGACCATGTCCTCGACGAACACGGGGTTCTCGTACGCCTCCATGGTGATCCAGCGCTCGTCCGGGCGCTTGAGGACCGGGTAGATGCGGCAGGAGGCGCTCTCCTCCGCGGCGAAGATCAGGTCGCCCATGGGGAGGGTGACCGGCGTGCCGTCCTCGCCCTTGCGGGTGCGGACCTCTACGGTCACGGCGCCGCGCTGGTTGTGGGCGCCGTAGTCGCTGATCTCCTTGCTGCAGGGGCAGAGGCTGGTGACCGTGACCACCGCCTTCTGCACGAGGTCGATGTCGTCGCCGTCGATGAGGCCGACGAAGCCGCACTCGATGTCGATCATCCCCTTGGACTTCGTCACCGGCGCCTCGCGCTCCATGAAGAGCGGGAAGTCGAGGACCAGCCGCGCCTCGCGGGCGTCGAGGCGCTCCTGCATCGTGCGCAGCATGCGCAGCACCGCCTCGGGGCCGAGCCGCCGCTCGTCCGCCTGGACGATCTCGATGAAGCGACTCATGTGCGTGCCCTTGGACTCCGGCGGCACGGCCACCGACATCTCGAGGTTCACGATGGTCGAGCGCTCCACGCCCTCGGGGTCGAGGGCGGTGGCGGGGTAGCGCACGTCCGTGACGCCCGCGCACTCCAGGCGAATGCCGCGGGAGTCGCCGCGACCCTGGACGTCCTCCAGCGGGCCGACGGGGGACTTCTCGGGACGCTGGGCGCTCTCCGAGAGGCGGCGCGGGTCATTCATCGGAACGGGGCGCGCGGCCGGGGCGTTCACACGCCCGGGCACGTCCACGAGGTCGGAGTCCTTGAACATGCTCACTGGTTCGCCGGGATGGCAGAAGGGGAGGCGCTATCCCGGTTGATCCAGTGCGCGGGCCCCCAGTGCCCTCTGAAACAGGGTCTTAACCGGGGCCGATCGAACGGCCGAGGTGGAGTATGAGACGGCCCCTGGAGAAAACCACCCGGATTCCGTCCGCCCGGGTCCACGGTCCCCCGAGGACGAAGAGAGCGCTAGACTCCCGCCCCGTCCGGGAGCGCGCGGCCCCTTCCGCCAGTCGAAAGGGGCTAACGCGCGCTTCGTGTATACCCTCGGGCCGCGCAGCGCCCGCAAGACCCCACCGCTCCCCGGTCCGGACACCGGGGCCCCATCCATCGCTTCATGTCCAAGACCCTCGTCATCGTCGAGTCGCCCACCAAGGCGAAGACCCTCAAGAAGTTCCTGGGCAAGGACTTCATCGTCGAGTCGAGCGTGGGGCACATCCGCGACCTCCCCGCGAACGCCGCGGAGATCCCGGCCAAGTTCAAGAAGGAGCCGTGGGCGCGGCTCGGCGTGAACGTCGAGAACGACTTTCAGCCGCTGTACATCGTCCAGCCCGCGAAGAAGAAGAAGATCTCTGAGCTCAAGGCGATGCTGAAGGACGTGGACCGCGTCCTGCTGGCGACCGATGAGGACCGCGAGGGGGAGGCCATCTCCTGGCACCTTGTGGAGGTGCTCGGCCTCAAGGTCCCCTACGAGCGCATGGTCTTCCACGAGATCACCAAGGGGGCGATCCTCGAGGCCCTCGAGGACACGCGCGAGATCGACAAGGACATGGTGGAGGCCCAGGAGAGCCGCCGCATCCTGGACCGCCTCTACGGGTACGAGGTCTCGCCCATCCTCTGGCGGAAGATCAAGCCGCGCCTCTCGGCGGGCCGGGTCCAGAGCGTCGCCACCAAGATCATCGTGGACCGCGAGCGGGCGCGCATGCGCTTCGTGGACGCGGAGTACTGGGACCTCGTCGCGCGCTTCACGGCCACCAGCGGCGACGGCGAGGGCAAGGAGTTCGAGGCGCGTCTGACCTCCCTGGGCGGCAAGCGCATCGCGAGCGGCAAGGACTTCGACCCGGACACGGGCAAGCTCAAGCGGGACGACGTGGAGCTCCTGGATGCCGAGGGCGCGAAGGCGCTGCAGGCCAAGCTGGCCGCGGGGGACTTCGAGGTCCTCTCGGCGGAGGAGAAGCCCTTCACCCGGACGCCCTCGCCGCCCTTCACCACCTCGACGCTGCAGCAGGAGGGCAACCGCAAGCTCCGCTTCGACGCCAAGCGGACCATGCGCGCGGCCCAGCGGCTGTACGAGAACGGCTTCATCACCTACATGCGGACCGACTCGGTCACGCTGTCCTCCCAGGCCATCGAGTTGACCCGGGACGCGGTGGAGTCCACCTACGGGGCGGAGTACCTCCCGGACCAGCCCCGGGCCTACAAGGGCAAGGTCCAGAACGCCCAGGAGGCCCACGAGGCCATCCGGCCGGCGGGCGAGAAGATCGCGCCCACCTCCGAGATCCGGAAGGTGCTGGGGGAGGACGAGGCCAAGGTCTACGACCTCATCTGGAAGCGCACGCTGGCGTGCCAGATGAAGGACGCCAAGGGGCGGCGAATGGTCCTGAAGGTCGGCGAGGCCGACCGGTCGATCCAGGCGGTGTTCCAGGCCAACGGCAACGTCATCGACTTCCCCGGCTTCCTCCGCGCCTACGTGGAGGGCGCCGACGACCCCGAGTCCGCCCTCGCGGACCGCGAGACGGTCCTGCCCCCCGTGGCCCAGGGCGACACCGCCCGCGGCGCGGCCATCGAGGCGGAGGAGCACCACACCTCGCCGCCCGCCCGCCTCACGGAGGCGACCCTGGTGAAGATGCTGGAGGAGGAGGGCATCGGCCGCCCGAGCACCTACGCGTCGATCATCGACACGATCCTCCGGCGCGACTACACGTTCAAGAAGGGCTCCGCCCTGGTCCCCACCTTCACGGCGTTCGCGGTGGTGTCGCTCATGGAGCAGCACATGGGGCACCTGATCGACCCGGGCTTCACCGCGTCCATGGAGGCGGCCCTCGACGCCATCTCCCGCGGCGACGACGAGATGCTCCCGTACCTGCGGAAGTTCTACGAGAGCGGGCTCGACGTCTCGCCGGGCCTGCGCCCGATGCTCGAGAAGAAGGCGGAGGACATCGACCCGCGCACGGTCTGCTCCATCCCCATCGGCAAGAACTCCGAGGGCGAGGACGTCATCGTGCGGGTCGGCCGCTACGGACCGTTCCTCCAGCGCGGGGAGTCCACGGCGCCCCTGCCGGACGAGACCGCGCCGGACGAGGTCACGATCGAGTTCGCGGAGAAGATCCTCGCGGCCAAGGCCAAGGGGGACGAGCCCATCGGCCACCACCCCGAGAGCAGCCTGCCGATCTACGTGAAGACGGGCCGCTACGGCCCCTACGTGCAGCTGGGCGACCAGACAGAGGACAAGAAGGAGAAGCCGAAGATGGTGTCGCTCCTCAAGGGCATGTCCGTGGAGGACGTGGACCTCGAGGTGGCGATCGCGCTGGCGTCCCTGCCGCGCAACCTCGGGCAGGACGCCGACGGCGTGGACATCCTCGCCTACAACGGGCGCTACGGCCCCTACATCAAGCGCGGCACCGACACCCGCAGCCTCCAGGCGGACGACCACCTGCTGACGGTTACCCGCGAGCGCGCGCTCGAGCTCCTGGCCCAGGAGAAGAAGGGCCGCGGGCGGACCGCCCCCGAGCCCATGAAGACCTTCGAGAAGGTCGAGGCCCTCGACGGCGGCTCCATCAACCTCTTCAAGGGGCGCTACGGGCCCTACGTCAGCGACGGTGAGGTCAACGCCTCCCTGCCGCGGGACATGGAGAAGCCGGAGTCGATCACCCTCGAGCACGCCCTCGAGCTCCTCGCCGTCCAGCGCGAGAAGAAGGGCAAGAAGAAGGCGAAGAAGAAGGCGGCCAAGAAGAAGACCGCCAAGAAGAAGACGACGAAGAAGAAGGCCGCCAAGAAGAAGGCGTCCAAGAAGGCCCCCTCGCGCAAGAAGGCCGCCAGCGCCAAGGACGCCGACGAGGGCGCCGCGGACGCCGAGTGATGCCCGGCGAGACGGACGCGACGCCCGTCGGCCCGAGCGGGGCGGGCGCGCCGCCGCCGCTCCGCGCCGACGAGGACCTGCGCGTCCTCTCCTGGAACATCCACAAGGCCGCCGCCCCGGAGCTGGCGGGCGAGCTCGCGCGGCTCGCGGCGGACCGCGCCCCGCACCTGCTCGCCCTCCAGGAGGCGCGCCCCGGCCTCGACCTGCCGGCCGGCTACGCGGGCCACCACGCGACCAGCTTCCGCCGCGGCCTCGTGGGCCCGGAGGAGGGAGTGATGACGCTGGCGCGCGGGGCCGTGGCCGCGGCCCGCGGGGTGCGCTCCTCCGAGCGCGAGCTGCGCCTGTTCACCCCGAAGGCGGCGCTGATCTCGACCCTGCCCCTGGAGGATGGCGGCGAGCTGCGCGTGGTGAACGTGCACGGGCTCAACTTCGACCCCAGCGGCGGCCAGCTCGCCCGGCAGCTGGAGGACCTGCGCCGCCGGGTGGAGGACCTCGACGGGCCGCTCGTGGTGGCCGGCGACTTCAACACGTGGAACGACCGGCGCATGGACGCGGTGCGCGAGCTCGCCCGCGCCCTCGACCTCCGCGAGGTGGCCCCGGACTTCCCTGGCGGCACGAAGGGCCGGCTCCCCCTCCGGCGGGCGCGGGAGACCCTCGGCCTCGACCCTCGCCTCCACCTCGACCGACTCCTCGTCCGCGGCCTTGAGCCGGTCCACGCGGCGTGGCTCGAGTCGTATGGTGGCTCGGACCACGTCCCCCTGTTCGCCCAGCTCGCCTGGCCACGATGAACCAGCACCTCGCCCGCCACTGGGGCCTCGACCCCGAGGTCGCCTTCCTCAACCACGGGTCCTTCGGGGCCGCGCCGCGGGTGGTCCTCGAGGCCCAGCGCCTCGAGCAGGACGCCCTCGAGCGTGACCCCATCCACTACCTCGCGCCGGAGCGGACCCTCTACGAGCGGCTCGACGGGGTCCGGGAGCGGCTGGCCGCCTTCCTGCGCTGCCCGGCCGAGGACCTGGCGTTCGTGCGCAACGCGACCGACGGCGTCAACGCCGTGCTGCGCTCCTTCCCCCTCGAGGCCGGCGACCGGATCGCCATCACGAGCCACGGCTACAACGCCTGCAACAACGCCGCCCACTTCGTGGCCGAGCGCGCGGGGGCCGAGGTGGACGTGGCCGAGATCCCGTTCCCCATCGACGGTCCCGAGGCGGCGGTGGCGGCGGTGGAGGAGGCGCTCACCGAGCGCACCCGCCTCCTCCTGGTGGACCACGTCACGAGCCCGACCGGGCTCGTGCTCCCGGTGGCCGAGATCGTGCGCCTCGCGCGGGCCCGCGGGGTCCGCACCCTCGTGGACGCCGCCCACGGCCCGGGGATGCTCTCCATGGACCTCGAGGGCGTGGGCGCGGACTACACCACCGGCAACCTCCACAAGTGGCTCTGCGGCCCGAAGGTCTCGGGCTTCCTCCACGTCCGCCCGGAGCTGCAGGGCTCCGTGCGCCCCTGCGTCATCAGCCACGCGGCCAACACGCCGGCGCCCGGCCGCTCGCGCTTCGTGGCCGAGTTCGACTGGACGGGGACCTTCGACCCCTCGCCCCTCCTCGCGGTCCCCGCCGCCATCGACTTCCTGGAGGGGGTCCTCCCCGGCGGGCTCGACGCGGTGCGGGCGCACAACCGCGAGCTGGTGCTCGAGGGCCGGGCGATCCTCTGCGAGGCCCTCGGGGTCGCGCCAACGGCGCCGGACGAGATGCTCGGCTCCCTGGTCACCCTGCCCCTCCCGGACGGCCCCTCGGAGGGGCGCGTCGACCCGCTCCAGCTCGCGCTCTTCGAGCGCCACCGGGTGGAGGTGCCGATCATGCACTGGCCCGAGAAGGGGCGGCGCTGGGTCCGGATCTCGGCCCAGGTCTACAACGACCGCGCCGACTACGAGCGCCTGGCGGCGGCCCTGGTGGCAGAGGGCCAGGCTTCTCGGGCCTGATCGGGCGCGGCCGGTCATACTGGGGGCCCCGCCAGCCCGCGGGCCGCTCCCCATGTATCGCATCCCCGGTCTCCACTTCGAGGACCACGTGTTCCGGCTCCCGCTGGACCACGACGACCCCGCCGGCGGCGCCATCGAGGTGTTCGGGCGGGAGGTCCACTCCGGCGACGGTGACGCGGGGGCCCGCCCCTGGCTCGTCTTCCTGCAGGGCGGCCCCGGCTTCGAGAGCCCGCGGCCCCTGGCGTCGGGCGGCTGGCTGAGCAAGGCGGCGGAGCGCTACCGCGTGCTGCTCCTGGACCAGCGCGGCACCGGGCGGAGCACGCCGCAGTCCCCCGAGAACATCACCGCCGTGGGGGACGCGGCGGCCCAGGCCGCGCACCTGTCCCGCTTCCGCGCCGACGCCATCGTGCGCGACTGCGAGGCCATCCGCGCCGAGCTCGGGGTCGAGCGCTGGACCTTGCTGGGCCAGAGCTTCGGCGGCTTCTGCGCCGTGCACTACCTGTCCGCCGCGCCCGGGGGCCTGGCGGGGGCGATGATCACGGGGGGGCTACCCGGCCTCGAGACGAGGGCCGAGGACGTCTACCGCCGGACGTACCCGCTCACCCGCACCAAGAACCGGCAGCTGTTCGCGCGCTTCCCGGAGCTGGAGGGCCGGGTGCGCCGGGTGTTCGATCGGCTGCAGGCGGAGGACGTGACGCTGCCCAGCGGCGACCCGCTCACCCCCGAGCGCCTGCAGACCGTGGGGAGCCAGCTGGGCTTCTCCTACGGCGCGGCCCAGCTCCACTACCTCTTCGAGCGCGCCTTCGTCCCGGGGACCGACACGCTCTCCCGCGCCTTCCTGCGCGGGGTGGAGGGCCTCCAGTCCTTCGACACGAACCCGTTCTACGCCGTCCTCCACGAGGCCTGCTACGCCCAGGGTGGACCCACCGCCTGGGCGGCCCACCGCGTCCGCGAGGAGTTCCCCGAGTTCGCGCCCCCGCGCGAGGGGGACGCCCCGCTCTTCACGGGGGAGATGGTCTACCCCTGGTTCCTGGAGCAGTTCGGCGCCCTCGAGAGCCTGAAGGGCGCGGCGGAGCAGCTCGCCGCGAGGGACGACTGGCCGGCGCTCTACGATCCGGCGGCGCTCGCCCGGAACGAGGTCCCGGTGGCGGCGCTCGTGTACCACGACGACATGTTCGTGCCAGCGGACCTGTCCATCGAGACCGCGGGCCGGATCCGCGGGCTGGAGCCCTGGATCACGAACGAGCACGAGCACGACGGGCTGCGCTCCGACGGCGCGGACGTGTTCGAGAAGCTCCACGCGCGCCTCTGAGGCGGCGTCCATGAGGACCGCCTGAGAGGGCGAGGGGGGGCCGGCCGCGCGCCGATAAGCTCGGCGCCATGCTCCTCACACGCCTTGCCCCGACCCTGCTCGCCTGCCTCGTCGTCGCCACCGCCAGCGCCCAGGAGCGCGGCCGCCCCGGGAACTCGGGGAACCCCGGCGGCCCCGGCCGCCCCGTGGCACCGGGTGGCCCGGAGCGGCCCGTCGGTGCGGACCGCGCCCCCGAGCGTGGGGTGCGCGTCTCCCGGGAGGGCGCCACGGCCGGCGCCACCCTCGTGGCCCCCCTGCGGTCCCGCACCACCTACCTGGTGGACGGCGCGGGGGAGACCCTGCACTCGTGGCCCAGCGAGTGGACCCCGGGGAACTCCGCCTACCTCCTGGAGGACGGCTCGCTCCTGCGCTGCGGCAAGGACGCGGGTACGGCGCCCTTCAGGGGCGGCGGCGAGGGCGGACGGATCCAGCGGATCTCCTGGGACGGCGAGCTCCTGTGGGACCACCAGCTGGCCAACAGCCGGCGGCGGCAGCACCACGACATCGAGCCCCTGCCCAACGGCAACGTGCTCGCCATCGTGTGGGAGGGGGTCTCCACCGAGGACGCGATCGCCGCCGGCCGCGACGCGGACGCCGTGGGCGACCGCGGGATGTGGCCCGACGCCGTCGTCGAGCTGAAGCCGGTGGGCGCCACCGACGCCGAGGTCGTGTGGGAGTGGCGCGCCTGGGACCACCTGGTGCAGGACCGCGACCCGGGGAAGCCGTCCTACGGGGACCCGGCGGAGCACCCGCACCGCATCGACGTGAACTTCGACCGCCTCGAGCGGCCGCGCACGGCGGCGGAGCGCGAGCGCGAGGCGGCGGAGCAGGAGCGGCTGCGGGGCCTCGGGTACGGCGGCGGGGACGACGGGGGTCGCGGCGGGCGTCGCCGCGGGCGCGGGGGCCGCGGCGGGGGCTCGGACTGGATGCACACCAACGGGATCGACTACGACCCGGAGAGCGACCTGATCGCCATCAGCGTGCGGGAGGCGAGCGAGGTGTGGATCATCGACCACTCCACCACGACCGAGGAGGCGCGGACCGGCGCCGGCGGCCGGCGGGGCCGCGGCGGCGACCTGCTCCACCGCTTCGGCCGCCCCGCCTCCTGGGGCGCCGACGGGCCGCAGGTGCTGTTCCACCAGCACGACCCGCGCTTCGTGCGCGCGGACGGCGCCCTCTCCATCTCGGTCTTCAACAACGGCAGCGGCCGGGAGGGCGGCGACCGCTCCAGCGCCGACCTCTACACCCTCCCCTTCTCGGACGAGGCGGGCTTCGGTGACGGTCCCCCCGCCCCGCCCGAGCTCGCCTGGACCTGGAGCGGCGGCGACGAGCGCATCTTCAACGGGCACATCAGCGGCGCCCAGCGCCTCGACGGCGGCAACACCCTCGTGTGCCTCGGGGAGGAGGGGCGCGTGTTCGAGGTCACCCCGGACCACCGGGTGGTCTGGGAGTACCTGCAGGACTTCGCGCCCGACGAGGCGGCCGGCGGCGGCCGCGGCGGGCCGCCGGGCCGGGGTGGCCCTCCCCAGGGCGGCCCGCCCCGGGGCGGCCGTCCGGAGGGCCCCCCCGGGGGCGGTCCCCCTGGCGGCGGTGCGGGCGGCGGTCCGCGCGGCGCTCGCGGCGG
>JASFWR010000346.1:0-4044 GCA_050049155.1 Planctomycetota bacterium
CCGAGGAGACCCCCGCGGTCGAGGAGGAGGCCCCGAGCGCCGGCCCGGTGATCGTCCAGATCGAGGTCTTCGACGACGCCTTCGCGGACGTCGAGGAGCCGTTCACCGAGCCCGCCGAGGTTGCCGACGCCGAGGAGCCGTCCGCCGAGCCCACCCTCGAGGTGGCGGAGGCGGCCCCCGAGGCCGCCGACGAGACCTCCAGCGAGGGCACCCCCGAGGCCGGCGAGGTCGCCTTCGTGGGCTGGCCCGCCGAGTGGTCGAACCCCTGGCACCAGGTGGCGGAGTGCCCCGCGCCCGAGCTCGTGGAAGGCCCCGCCGTGGACGCCACCTCGGAGGAGACCTTCGCCGAGGGCACCGCCGCTGAGGACCGCGCGGCGGAGAACGACGTCGCCCAGGGCGCCCCCGCGGAGGACACCGCCGCGGAGGACATCGCCGCGGAGAGCACCCCCGCGGACGTGAGCCCCTCCCAGCCCGCCGTCGCCGAAGCGGCCCCGGTCGAGCCCGACGGGTTCGAGAACGGGGCGCTCGAGGTGAGCGCCGCGGAGGAGTCCGTCGCGCTCGAGTCGACGCCCGCCAGCGAGCAGGGGGACGGGGCGATCGCCGCCGAGGCCGAGCCCACCGTCGCGACCATCGCGCCCTTCGAGGAGAGCGTCACGGTCGAGACCCCGGCCGCCGAGGTCGCCCAGGCCGAGGAGGTCGCGGTCGCCGAGCCGATCGGGGAGACCCCGGACGGCGGCGCCGCGGACGAGACCACCACGGAGGCCGCTCCCTTCGAGGGCCCGGTCGTGGAGGACGTGGTCGCCGAGGCCGAGACCGAGGTCGCCGACCCCGGTGCCGACACCGCCGACACCGCCGATGCCGCCACCGACGTCGCGACCGGTGACACCGTCGCCGACGCCGAGGACCCCGCTGTCGAGGAAACCGCTGCCGAGGACGCAGCCACGGAGGACGCCGTCGCCGAAGGCGAGAGCGCCGACGCGGGCGACACCGTCGCGGCCGAGACCGGGACCGACGGGACCTCGCCCGAGGAGGCCGGCTCGGACCAGACCGTGGCCGACGCCAACCCCGCCGACGCTGACAACGGCGACGACGCCGTGGCCTCCGCCGGGGAGCCCGCCGAGGACCCCGCCCTCGACGCGGTGGCCGCCGGCCCCGCGCTGCCCGAGTTCGCGCCCATCCTCACGCCGCCCTCGCCGGAACTCCTCGTGGGCACCGTGGGCACCGTGGGCAGCACCCCGGGCCCGGCCTCGCCCGACGCCGCGCCGGCCGCTCCCGGCGGGGACGACACCGTCGCCTCGATGCCCGCGGCCCCCGGCGCCGTGGAGTCCGAGCTGGAGGAGGTGCCCTCGTCGCGCACCGTGCGCCAGAAGGAGGTCGAGGTCGAGGTGGTCCAGAGCATCGCCGAGGAGACCCCGACCCGCCGCCGCCGTCAGGTCCTGCAGCGCGTCGAGGACGACCGCTACTGGCGCTTCAAGAGCGTCCCGCGCCGCAAGTTCGACGCGGAGGACATGGTCTACACGCCCAACGTCGGCAACGTCCGCGTGGTGCTCAAGGGGGGCGAGGCCATCGACGGCCGCCTGCACTCCGTCGGGCAGCACAAGATCATGCTCGACACCGAGATGGGCCGCATGGCCGTGGACTCCCGCCGCGCGGAGCGGGTCGACCGCCTCAACGACGGCCAGCCGAACCTCCGCGCGCCCTCGAAGACGGCGTCCACCTCCGGCCTGAAGCGGGTCAAGGTCCGCGCCAAGGGCGGGGTGTTCTACGGCTACCTCGTCTCGCGCAAGGGCGACCGGGTCACCCTGCTCATGGACGAGGGCTTCAAGATCACCCTCCAGAGCAACGACGTGACGGAGACCTCCGACAAGCGCGGCCCGCGGCTGCGGCGAGTCGGCGGGCGCTGAGCACCCGCGGTCGGGAGCCCGTGTCCTCGAGCTCCTGGTCCGGGATCATCGGGAGCCGCGGCGTCGGGGGACGCCGCGGCTCCCTTCTTTCGTGGGCGTCCTGCGCCGCCCCACGGGCCCCTGGGGCGCCCGTGCCGCGCGCCCCGCCCCGGCCGCTGGGCCGCTCCGGCTCGCCTCGCTAAGCTGGTCCTGACCCGCGGCGAGCCCGCGGGGCACCCCTCCAGCGCCGCCTCCCCGCGACATGCTCCGATCCCTGCTCGTCCTCGCCGCCGCCTCCATCCTCGCGCCGGCCCTCGCGGCGCCCGCTCCCGCCGAGGCCGCTCCTGCCAAGGCTGGGGCCCCCCAGGACGACGAGATCGTCCGGGAGTTCAAGAAGTACTTCCGCAAGTACAAGGACCCGGACGCGCGCATCGAGGCGGTGCTCTCCCTCCTCGGGGCCGAGTCCGCCGGGGTGGTGGGGGCGCTGGTCCCGGTGCTGGGGGACAAGGACCGCGACGTGGCCGCCGCCGCCGCCCGGGTGCTCGCGAGCTTCGAGACGCGCCCGCCGGTGGACGCGCTCATCGCCCGCATGGAGAAGGAGAAGAAGGAGCCCGTGCGCCTCGGCCTCCTGGAGGCCATGCGGGCGGGCGGCTACACCGACCTGGGCGAGCCCGTGGTGGAGGCCCTCGAGGACCGGGGGTGGGCCGTTCGGCGGCTCGCGCTCCTGGCCCTGGCCGCCGGCGGCGACGCCTCGGTCGCGCCGCTGCTGGCGCCCCTGGTGAACGACGAGGAGCCCGCGGTGCGCTGCGCCGCCCTGGACGCCCTCGCATCCCTCGGCGCGGCCGAGGCCGCCGACGGCGCCACCGCGCGGATCACCGACGAGGTCTGGCAGGTGCGGGCCTCGGCCATCGCCGCCCTCGGCAAGGTGCGTCGTACGGAGTCGGTGCCGCTGCTCATCGAGCGCTTCAAGCTCGAGGAGGGGCGGCTGCAGGTGGACATCGCCGCCTCGCTCTTCGAGCTCACGGGCAAGGCCTATGGCACGCGCATCGAGCTCTGGGAGCGCTTCTGGGGCAGCTTCGGCGACCGCTACCAGATCCCCACGGACGAGGAGCTGAAGAAGCTCCGCGAGGCCCAGGCGAAGACGAACGAGAAGTACACCATCAAGAACGCCTCGAACTTCGTGGGCGTGGAGACCCCGAGCCGCTCGATCCTGTTCGTGATCGACGTGTCCGGGTCCATGGAGGACCTTGTGGTGGAGCGCGAGCGCTTCGAGGGCGGCGGCTACCCGTCCTGGGCGCGCATGGACATCGTCAAGACGGAGCTCGCCCGGACGATCGAGGGCCTCGAGCCCTACGTGCGCTTCGGGATCATCTCCTTCGCCACGGGCACCAAGCGCTGGAAGAAGAAGCTCGTGCCGGCCAACGTCGTCAACAAGTCCAGCGCCCTCGACTTCGTGAAGCGCCTCGAGCCCCTCGGGGGGAACAGCAAGCTGGAGCTCGTCCAGAACGGGCTCGGCGGCGGCGCCGACCTCTCGGCGGGCAAGACCAACACCTACGGAGCCCTGGCCGAGGCCCTGGGCCTGGAGACGGGCAAGTCCGGGTCCAAGGAGAAGTACCTGGCCGAGGTGGACACGGTGTTCTTCCTGTCCGACGGCCGGCCCACCTTCGGGAAGTACATCGAGACCAAGGAGATCCTCGACCGGATCACCGAGGGGAACCTGATCCGGAAGGTGGTCCTGCACACCATCGCCATCGGCAACTTCGACAAGAACTTCATGCGGGGCCTGGCCCTGAAGAACGGCGGGGTCTTCGTGGACCTCGGGAAGTGAGGTTCTGAGCCACCCGGGGCCCCTCCTGCCCACGGGCGGGCCCCCGGAGGTTGACGGCCCGCCCCGGCGTGCCTAGATTCTCCGGCCGAGTCGGGGTGTGGCTCAGCTTGGTAGAGCGCTGCGTTCGGGACGCAGAGGTCGGAGGTTCGAATCCTCTCACCCCGACCACCTTCATTTCTGGGGTGGTCGGTCGACCCACACCCCCCCAGGAGCCACGCACGCGCGCCGCGGACAGGAACGGCCGCCACGGCCGCGCCCGGGACAGGGGGGCCCGTCGGATCCCTGGGGCGGGCTGAGGATCCCTCGGGCGCGGCTGACGCCAGCTCCGAGGCC
>JASFWR010000347.1:0-4039 GCA_050049155.1 Planctomycetota bacterium
CGCTGGCCCTCGGGGAGGCGGTCCAGCTTGTCCAGCACGTCCTGCAGCCCGTTGTTCACGTTGGCGCCGATGGAGGCCAGAGCGTCCGCGTGCTTGTCGAGGGCGTCGGCGAAGAACACCGACACGCAGTGGCCGAACATGGCCGGGTCGGAGACCTTCATCATGGTCGCCTTGAGGTGGAGGGAGAACAGCACGCCCTCCTCCTTGGCGCGGGCCATCTCCTCGGCGAAGTAGGCCCGCAGCGAGGCGGCCTTCATGACCGAGGCGTCGATGACCTCGCCCTCGAGCAGCTCGAGCCCGTCCTTCAGGACCTGGGCCTCACCGCCGGCGGGCACGAACTCGATGCGCGCGGTGGTGGGGGCGGCGAGGGTCGTCGACCGCTCGCTGCCGTAGAAGTCGTCGCCCTGCATGTGGGCCACGCGCGCCCGGGAGCCGGCCTCGGGCCAGGGCTTCATCATCCGGTGCGGGTGCTTCTGGGCGAACGCCTTCACCGACCGCGCGGCCCGTCGGTCCGAGTTGCCCTCGCGCAGGACCGGGTTGACCGCGGAGCCGAGGACGGCGCCGAAGCGGCGCTGGAGCTCCCGCTCCTCGTCCGTCGAGGGCTCCTCGGGGTAGTCCGGCACCTCGTACCCCTGGGCCTGGAGCTCGGCGATGGCGTCCTGGAGCTGGGGGATCGACGCGCTGATGTTCGGCAGCTTGACGATGTTCGCCTCGGGCGTCTTGGCCAGGGCCCCGAGCCGCGCGAGCTCGTCGGGGATCCGCTGGTCCTCCCGCAGCCCCTCGGGGAAGTTCGCCAGGATCCGACCGGCCAGGGAGATGTCCGCCGTCTCGATCTCCACGCCGGACCCCTTCATGAAGGCGCGGACGATGGGGAGCAGGGCGTGGGTGGCCAGGGCCGGGGCTTCGTCGATCTTGGTCCAGGTGATCGTGGCGGAGGACATGGTCTGCTGTGGCCTTGGAGAGACAGGTGGCCTTGGGGGAAGGGGCTGGCGTTCGAGGCAGAGAGGTTAGTCGCAAGCGAGCCCTGTGCCGTGACCGAGGACGTAGCTTTCCGCACGATTCGGTGTGAACCTCCATACGCCGCCGCTTTCCGCGTGAATCGGCGGAACGAAGGGGGCGCCGCTCGGTTCAGCCGTCCGCACCTCCAGCCACTTCCGACTCCCGTCGCCCATGTTCCCCCGATACTGCCCGCTCCTGCTCCTCGTCGTGGCCGCGGGCGCGGCGGCCGCCCGATCCGAGGACGGCTCCCGCTCCCACCTGCCGAAGCGGCCGAACATCCTCCTGATCCTGTCGGACGATCAGGGCTGGTCCGGCCTGTCGGTCCCCATGCACCCGACCCTGGACGGCGCCTCGGACAGCCGCCTCCGGACCCCCAGGATCGACGCGCTGGCTGCCCAAGGCATGCGGTTCTCCCAGGGTTACGCGCCGGCCCCGGTCTGCTCCCCCTCGAGGGCCTCGATCCAGACCGGCAAGAGCCCGGCGCGCCTGCGCTGGACGAAGGCGGCGAAGTCCATGACCGCGGCGGACGGGTATCCGTTGATCCCGCCGGTGAGCGCGCGCTCGCTCGGCACAGGGGAGGTGACCGTGGGGGAGCTGCTCCGCGACGAGGGCTACGCGACCGCCCACTTCGGCAAGTGGCACCTGTCGGGCGGTGGACCCGGAGCCCACGGCTACGGGGCGCACGACGGGGACACGAGCAACAACGACGCGGCGCCCTTCGTGGACCCGAACCCGGTGGACATCTTCGGGATGGTGGAGCGGACGGAGGCGTTCATGGAACGCGCCAAGCAGGAGGGGCGCCCGTTCTTCGCCCAGCTCTCGTTCCACGCCCTGCACTACCCGCAGAACGCTCGTGCCGCGACCCTTGCGCGGGTCGAGGAACGCGGCGGCTGGCGGAACGAGAAGGACATGCAGCGCGCTGCGATCCTCGAGGACCTGGACGACGGGGTGGGCCGCCTCCTCGACGCCCTCGAGCGGCTCGAGCTCGATGGGTCCACGATCGTGGTCTACACCTCCGACAACGGGCACGGGGGGAGTGGCCGCGGCGGCTTGCTCTCCGGCGGCAAGGGCGGCCTCGGCGAAGGGGGGATCCGGGTCCCCTTCATCGTCCGAGGTCCGGGCATCGCCGCGAACTCGTGGTGCCACGAGCCCGTGGTGGGGTTCGATCTCCTCCCGACGTTCGCGGCGCTCGCAGGGCGCGAGGGGGCGTTGCCCGGAGGGCTAGAGGGCGTGAACTTCGCCCCCCTCCTCACGGACCCGGGGACGGCGCTCCGCCGCCCGGAGCCCGGGCTCGTCTTCCACTTCCCGCACTACCAGGGCAGCGCGGGGCCGCAGTCGACCCTCCGTCAGGGGGACCTGAAGCTCGTGCTGAGCCACGGTTCGGGCGCGGTGACGCTCCACGACCTGGTCCGCGATCCTGGGGAGCGGCGGGACCTCGCGAAGAGCCGGCCCGAAGTGGCGGCGCGGATGAAGGCCGCCCTCGAGGCGCACCTCGAGCGTGCGGGCGCCGAGTTCCCGCGGCCGAACCCCGACCACGACCCTTCGGTGGCGCCGACGGACCCCAGGGGCCGCAAGCGAGGAGGCACGAGCACCGGGGAGCGCGCTCGCGACCGCCGTGGAGAAGAGAGGGGCGGGCGGGAGCGCCGGAGGAGCAGGGAGCGCGACGGCGCAGCGCCGCTGGCGGCAGAGCCCGGGGAGGTGCCGCCGCAGGCGCGCCCGTTCCTGGCGTTCGAGGAGCTCGACGTCAGCTGGGACGAGGACTTCGTGTACGTGCGCGGCAACGGGCTGCCCCGCCACCGGATGATGGTGGGCATCCGGACCTGGAACCAGCAGGTCCCGCTGCCCCAGGACTTCACTGGCGACAACGGATTCCGGATCCCGCGGCGCCCGCGACTCCTCGACGAGCCGGCGCCGACGACCCTCGAGGGGCCCATCGCTCTGGCCGTCAACGGGATCCCGATCTTCGACCCGACCACCCAGGGCGGCAAGCACGACGCCTTCGAGCACGGGGAGCTCGACGAGTTCGGCGGGCACGCGGGGCGGGCCGACGACTATCACTACCACGTGGCGCCGCTCCACCTGGTGGCGACCGTGGGCCCGGACCAGCCCATCGCCTTCGGCCTCGATGGCGTGCCCATCCACGGGGAGCGCGAGGCCGACGGGTCCGCCCCGGGGGCGCTCGACGGCGCCCACGGCCACCGGCACGCTGACGGTTCCTACCACTACCACGGGACGCGCGAGAAGCCGTACTTCATGGGGGGCTTCGCGGGTGAGGTGGACCTCGACGCGAGGCCCCGGACCCGCGGGGTGCGGCCCTTCACGCGGCCGCTCCGGGGCGCGACCATCACCGGCTTCGAGGGGGCGCTCGAGGACGGATACCAGCTCACCTACCAGCTCCGCGGCGCGGAGCATCGGATCGACTATCAGGTGGGCGAGGACGGCGAGGTCACCTTCCGCTTCGTGAACCCCGATGGGAGCACGACGGAGGAGGTGTACGGCGCTGCGGCCCGTGGAGGGGGAGGCCGCGCGGGGGGAGCCCGGAGGAACGCGGAGCGCGACGATGCCGACCGTGAGCGACCTCGGGGCGAGCGCCGCGAGCGCGCGAAACGTCCTGACCGCGGGGAGCGCCGACCGAAGCGACCTGACGGCAGCGGAGCGCGCGGGGGGGCCGACGCGGGGGAGGACCGCCAGCCCTGGCTCCTGGCGCACGCGGCCGAGATCGACGCGGACGGCGACGGTCAGCTGACTCGCATCGAGGTGATGGAGGAGCTGGCCACGGCATGCACCGCCTTCGATGTCGACGGGGACGGGGTCCTCACCGATGACGAGCTGGACGGCGAGCGGGTCCGTTCGAGCGTGGCGGGGTTCCTGCGGGGGCACCGCGACGAGCTGGACCTCGACGGGGATGGCGAGGCCACCGCAGGGGAGGTGCGGCGGCTCTTCGGCCGCTTCTTCGACCGGCAGGACCGGGACGGGGACGGACGGATCCCGGTACCGGCAGGCGCTCCCGCGGAGGGCACGGCTCCGAGGGCGGCCCCTC
>JASFWR010000064.1:0-12999 GCA_050049155.1 Planctomycetota bacterium
GACCCTGCTCGCCCTCGCCGGCTCCCTGGCCGGTCCCCTCGCGGTCCAGGAGCCGCCGGCGCTCCCCGCGCCGCTCTCGACCGAGAGCTGGAACACGCCCGGCGCCGCGATCCCCGCGGTGGAGCTCCCGCGCATCGACGGGCGCGGGACCGTGGACCTCGGGACCCTGCGCGGGCGGAAGCTGCTGCTGATCCACTTCGCCTCCTGGTGAGCGGGCTGCAGGCGTGACGTGCCGGTCTGGTACGAGATGGTCGCGCCGCTGGTGGAGGCGGGGGAGCTCCAGGTGGTCGGGATCGTCCAGGAGCAGCACCCCGATCGGGCCATGCTGTTCCAGCAGTGGAAGGGGCTCGACTTCCCGATCCTCTGGGACCCCTTCGGCGTCTGCGGCGTCGACGCGGTCCCCGACCTGACGGCGGTGGACGAGCACGGGATCGTCCGCCTCCCCCGTCCCGGGCGGCGGCGCTTCCAGGAGGAGTTCGTCGAGGGCTTCCTCCGGACGAGCTTCCAGCCGCCCGCCGCGGCGTCCGGCGTGGAGCCTCGCGCAGCCGGCGACCCGGGCGCGGACGAGAGCGCCGCGTCGGACGAAGGTCCTCCCTTCAAGGTCAGCGCGCTCGCGCGGCTTCGAGAGGGCCTGTCGGTGGAGGCGCGCGGGGTCCGGGCGGCGGCCCGGCTGATGCTCTCCGGGCCCGGGTCCCCCTCGATCGACGCCGAGGTCGACGCCCTCGCCGCGGCGGCCCGCGCGGGCGGCGCCGAGGAGCGCTTCCGGTCGGGGGTGGGGCTCCGGCTCCGCTTCGACGGGCCGCGGGCCCGCGGCGCCGACCTGCAGGGCGCGGTGGACGCCTGGTTCGAGGCGCTCATGGCGCGCCCGAACCAGTACGTCTGGCGCCGCCGGATCCAGCAGTGGGGGCCGACCCTGGACAAGCCCTACGCGTTCTACGACTGGGTCCCCGACGCTCGGGCCGAGGTGCTCGCGAGGGGGGGGCGGCCGATTCCCCTGCGGGCGCCGCTCTCCGGTTCGGAGCTCGCCGCCCGGTCCCGCGCGGTGCCCGTCCCCGTCGGGGAGGCGGCGCCGCCGGACCCGGAGGCCCGCATCACCCGGGACCCCGGCCGTCTCGTCCGGGTCGAGCACGCGGTCGCCCTCAACACGGCGGCCGCGGGCCCGAGGGTCCGCATCCCCAGGGGGGCGCTCCGGCTGCACGTCGTGCTGCGTCCCCGACCGGGCGCCAGCTGGCCCACCGACGCGGAGCCGCCGGTGCTCTGGCTCGAGCCTCGGCCGGGCTGGCTGGTGGCCTCCCCGTCGGTCCGCTTCCCCGCCCCGGGCGAGGGGGGGGAGCAGCGCCCGCTCATGGTCGACCTCGAGGCGTCCACGCCTCTCATCCCCCTGGGCCCGCCGGACCCGAACGCCCCGCCGCCCCCCTCGGAGGAGACGCTCCGCGGCTACGTGCTCTACTCCGCCTGCGACGCGGAGGGTGCGTGCCTCTACCGGCGGCAGGACTTCGAGGCGGTCGTCCGCTTCCCGGCGCCGCCGATGGGGGACGGACCTCCGGGCGACGGTGGCCCGGACGGATCGAATCCTGACGGGTCGAATCCCGACGGGCAGGGCTCCGAAGGCAAGGGCTCCGACGGAACAGGCTCCGACGGAGAGGGCGCCGACGAAGCGAGCGCCGATGGAGGCCGCCCGGAGCCAGGAGGCGCCGCGAACGGAGCGGGCGCCGGAGGGGAGGGCGCCCCGGGCGGCGATCGATGACGGCGCGTCGCGCGTTCCTCACGGCCGCCGCCGCGCTCTGCGCTCTCGCCGCGTGCGCCGGCCCGGCCGCGGCGCCGGCGCCGACGGTGCGGGGCCCGATCCGCGCGCGCGTGTTGCAGCCGGCCGCGATCGGGTTCCCCTCGCCGAGACCCGCGAGGGCGACGGTCGCGGCGCCGGGCGAGGGGCGCGCGCTGGTCGACCTGCAGTACTCCTCGATCTTCGAGCGCGAGGTGCGGCCCCAGCGGGCGGCGAGCTTCGACGGGGAGGTGGCGCGGCTCGCCGCGGACCTGACGTTCGGGGTCGGCCCCGGCGTCTCGCTCGGGATCGAGCCCGCGCTGTACTTCGCCTCGAGCGGCTTCCTCGACGCCACGGTGGACGCCTTCCACCAGCTCACGGGGCTGCCGGGCGGGGGCCGCGAGAGCTTCCCGAGGGACCAGTACTCCATGGAGCTGGAGCGCGCGGGGGTCACGGCGTGGTCGCTGGAGGAGGACGCGGTGCTCCTCGGGGACCTCCCGTTGACCCTGACGGCGCGTGTCCAGGAGGAGGGCGGCGGGCGCCCCGCGATCGCGGCCCGGCTGACCGTGGAGGCGCCGACCGGGGACGTCTCCAGGGGCTCGGGGAGCGGCGGCTGGGACACCGCGGCGGGGGTGCTGGTGGAGCGGTCCCTGGGCCGGTGGACGCTCACGGGCAGCCTGGACGGGGTCCAGGTGGATCGGCCCCGCGCCTTCCGTGACGCGGGCATCGACGTCGACTTCCTGCTCCTCGCCGCCGCGGGGGCGGAGTACCGGTGGTCGGACCGGACGTCACTCCTGCTGCAGCTGCAGTACCGGTCGCCGTTCACCGACGACCTCCCGTTCGAGGAGATCGACCGGGAGATCCTCGACATCGGCGTCGGCCTCGCGACCGACCTGGGCCCGGGCCAGCAGCTGACCCTTTCGTTCCACGAGGACGCGATCGCCGCCTCCGGCTCGGACTTCGTGCTCTACGCGGGCCTCGCCTTCGGGCTCTAGTCGGCGAGCAGCTCGGCCACGGCGCCGGCGTGGCGCGCGCCGTCCTCCTCGCCGACCTCCAGCAGGCGGCGGATGTAGTCGCCCTGGAAGAGGATCGTCGAGAGGAGCTCCTGGGAGCGCGAGCGGCGCGTACCCCAGCGACGCGTCAGGAAGCGGAAAGTCCACGGCAGGCGCGGCTCGAACTCATTGGCGAGGCTGGCGATGTCGCGCGAGGGCCGGATGACGAGGCACTTGATCGGGCGGAGGGAGCCGCGCTGCTCCGGGGGCAGCGCGGTCACGAGGCGGTTGATCCGCTCGAGGTTCAGCGCGTCCTGGTCGAGGACGTCCAGGAAGGTCGCGCTCATGAGGTTCCCCAGGATCTGGGCCGCCTGCGGGGGGCCGGAGAAGCGGGGCCGCCGGGCCTCCTCGCCCGACGGGCGGAAGCGGGTCGAGATCGCGAGGATCCGGTCCGCCCCCAGGTGGACGGCGGGGGCGAGGGGCGCGGTGAGGCGCACGCCGCCGTCCCCGAACCAGTCGCCGTCGATCTCCACCGGGGCGAAGAAGAGGGGCAGCGCGGCGGAGGCGAGCACGTGGTCCACGGCGAGCTCCGTGCGGACGCTGTGGCGCAGCGGGCGCTCCCAGTCGCGGAACTCCCGGCCGGCGGTGAAGGAGACGGTCTGACCGGTGGAGTACCGGAGCGCGATGAGCGCCACGGCCTTGAGCCTCCCGGCGGCGAGGTTGTCCTGGATGCCGGGGAGGCCCTGGCCGCCGAAGGCCGCCTCCAGGAAGCGGCGCAGGGGCGAGCTGTCCACCATCCCGTCCAGGGGCTGGAGGGTGGGTGCCCAGCCGGTCGCGAGCCGCATGCCGATGCACGCCGCGCGGTGGAGGAGCGCGAGGCCGCGGGTCTCGAAGACGCAGTCCACGTCGATGCCGCGCCAGAGCTCCTCGAGGCGCCGGGTGGCCTCGTCGAAGCTCGCCACGCTGTTCCCCAGGTGGGCGGCGTTGATCGCCCCCGCGGAGATCCCGGTCAGGATCGAGGGGGCGAGGTCCGGGTGGGCGCGCCCGAGCCCGCGCAGCACGCCGACCTGGTACGCGGCGCGGGCGCCTCCCCCGAAGAGGGTCAGCGCGAGCCCCCGGTCCGCGTCGCTGTCCTGGATCGTGGCCATGTCCGGTCCCGGGCGGCGCCGCCGCCCCGCGACAGTCTGCGACCCCCGTGGCCGGGGCCGGAACCGGGAAAGCGCCGAATGCGCGGGCCGCGGTCAGCGGCCGAGCTCGACCTCGAGGGCGCCGCCGCCCGGGACCTCCCGGACCCCGCGGACGCCCACGCGCGCGCCGCCGGGCCCCTCGAGCCAGCGGGTCATGGCCCCCTTCAGCACGCCGTTGCCGCCCTGGCTCCCGTACCCGCGCCCGGTGATGACCAGGACCGGCGACCGGCCCGCGGCGCGGAAGCGGGTGAGCTCCTCGAGGAGCCGCCGCTCGGCCTGCTCCACGGTGCACCCGTGCAGGTCCACCTCGTCCTCGGGGAGGTCGGACGGCCGCCCCTGGCCCCGCTCCCGTTCCGGGTCGAAGCGTCGTCGTCGGTTCCTGTTCCCCGAGGCCATGCCTCCAATATCGGACGGATCCGTCCCAGAATATTGTCCGAGCCCGCGGATTCGCCGCGGCTGCCCAGCCAAGACCACGACCCACATGCCCCGCCTCCTGCGCCCCTCGCTCCTGCTCGCCCCCCTGCTCGCCGCCTGCGCGTCCAACGACAGCGCGACCCCCGAGCCGATCGCCCCGGCACAGGCGGAGGCCAGCGTGGGCACCCAGGAGCTGGATCCCAACGACCCCAACGTCGAGGTCTGCCCCGTGACCGGCGCCATGCAGCTGAAGTCCGACGCGGGCTCCGGCCCGCACGGCGGCTGAGGCCCATCCGCGCGGCCCGTCCGCGTGGTCCGGGCGCGCGGCTCGGGCGCGGCGCTCCGCCCGCGTCCCTCTTCCGGCGTCCCGACTTCTGGCGTCCCTCTGCCGGCGTCCCCTCCCTGGGGGGACGCGGCCGCTCAGCCCGCCAGGGCCGCGGCGATGCAGGCGACGTCGACGATGTCGTCGGCGCTGCAGCCCCGGGAGAGGTCCATGAAGGGCCGCTCGAGCCCCTGCACCAGGGGGCCGAGGGCCGTGGCGCCGGCGAGGCGCTGGGTGAGCTTGTAGGCGATGTTCCCGGCATCGAGGTCGGGGAACACGAGCACGTTGGCCTGTCCGGCGAGGGGGGAGCGGGGTGCCTTGCGCTCGGCCACCGCGGGGACGATGGCCGCATCGACCTGGAGCTCGCCGTCGCTGGTGAGGCCGGGCGCGCGCTCCTTGAGCATCGCGGCGGCCTCGCGGACTTTGTCCACGTGGGGGTGCTCGGCGGAGCCCTTGGTGGAGAAGGAGAGCAGGGCGACCTTCGGGGTCTGGCCCACCAGCCTCCGGTGGCTCTCCGCCGTCGCGATCGCGATGTCCACCAGCTGCTCGGCGGAGGGGTCGGGGACCACGCCGCAGTCGCCGTAGGTCAGGGCCCGGTCCGGGAAGACCATCAGGAAGCAGGAGGACAGGGTCTTCATTCCGCGCTGGAGGCCGATGACCTGCAGGCCCGCGCGGAGCACGTCCGCCGTGGCCGCCTCGGACCCGGCGACCCCGCCGGCGCAGTCCCCCGAGGCCACGAGCGCGGCGCCGAACATCAGTGGGTCCCGCATGCGCTCGCGGGCCTGGTCCTCGGTCATCCCCTTGGCCTTCCGCCGGTCGTGGAGGGCCTCGGCGAAGGCGTCCGCCCGGCCGTCCCGCAGGGGATCCACGACCTCGACGTTGCCGGGGACGTTGCCCATCCCTCGGGAGGCGACGAGCACGGGCTGCAGGAGCCCCTCCGCCGCGATCCTGGTGGCGGCCTGGACCACTCGCTCGTCGGTCGCCTCGGGGAGGACGACGCGGGCCCCCGATCGGCGGGCGCGCTCGCGGAGCTCGAGCAGGAGGTCCACCCTCAGCCCTCCACGCTGGCCAGGACGTCGTCGGGGATGTCGAGCTCCATGCGCAGGAGCGCGAGGCCGTGGGTCTTCCCCTGGGCGTCGGTCTTGAGGGAGGCGGAGCCGCCGCCGCCGAGGCTGTCCTCGAGCAGGAAGTTGAGCACGCCCATGTTCGGGGCCTCGTAGCGCCGCACGCCGCCGTGGTTGATGCCCTTGAAGTGCTCCCGCACGACGTCCTCGGTGAGGGCCCCGCGCAGGAACTCGTAGGCGGCGTCGGAGCGGGCGATGATGCCGACGTTGGACCCCTCTCCCTTGTCCCCGGAGCGGGCGTGGGCGATGGCTTCGAGTCTTGCGCGCGTCATTCGGACCCTCCGGGGGCGCTCTCGTGGATGGAGACCTTCGTGCTGACCTTGGACTTGTCGAGGAGCGCGGGCCAGTAGCCGATGATCTCCGTGGCCTTCGGTCGGCCGCCCGCGAACCCGGTGACGCCCGGCGGCCCGCTCGTGACGAGGGGGACGAGCTCGGAGCCGAAGCGGCTCACCTTGCGCCGGTCGGGCCCCTTCACGCCCAGCCGGAGGACCACCTCCGAGGGGTCGTCCGCCCCGGGGACCCGGATCCCCTCGTGGCAGACGTTGGCGCCGACGAACTCCACGAGGCGCTCCTCCTCTGGGTACTCGAACCCGTCGTACTCGAGGCGCTCCCAGACGATGGCCGCCGCGAGCCGGGCCTTAGCCAGGGCGTCGGGGCCGGAGATGGTGAGCTGCCCGACGGACTTCCAACCGTCCTGGTAGCTCATGGAGACCTTGTAGGTGGGGGTGGCGGGGGCGCCCTTGACGCCGCTGATGCGGACGCGGTCGTTCCCCTCGTCGGTGAGCTCGAAGGACGTGAAGTCCGCGACCACGTCGGGCGTGATGTAGTTCGCCGGATCGCCCATCTCGTAGCTGAGCTGGTGGACGACCGTGTCCCGGGAGACGCGCCCGCCGGTGCCCTCGTGCTTGGTGACCGTGAAGGTGCCGTCGGCGGTGGCCTCGATGATCGGGTAGCCGATCATCGCCATGTCCTCGATCGACCTCCAGTCGGTGTAGTTGCCGCCCGTGCACTGGGCGCCGCACTCCACGATGTGCCCGGCGACGGTCCCGGCCGCCAGCTGGTCGAGGTCGTCCTCCGTCCAGCCGAACTCGTGGATCAGCGGGCCGATCACGAGGCCCGGGTCGGTGCCGCGGCCGGTGATGACCACGTGGGCGCCCTGGTCGAGGGCCTCCGCGATGGGGAAGGCGCCGAGGTAGACGTTGGCGCTCGACACGCGCTCACGGACGCTCTCGAGCGGCTCGCCCGTGTCCATGTTCGTGAAGGCCTCCCCGGAGGCCATCAGCCCGTCGAGGTCGGCGAGGATGTCGTCGCCCTCGACGACGGCGACCTTGACGCCCTCGAGCCCGTGCTTGCGCACCACCTCGAGCACGGCGTCCTTGCACGCCATGGGGTTCACGCCGCCCGCGTTGGCGACGATCCGCACGCCCTTCTCCATGGCCCGGGGGAGGATCCGGTCCAGCAGCGCCACGAAGTCCGTCGCGTAGCCCTTGGAGGGGTCGCGCCCCTTGAGCTTCTGCATGATGCTCATGGTCACCTCGGCGAGGTAGTCGAGCGTCAGGTAGTCGAGCGGCCCCTCCTCGATCAGCCGGACCGGGCCGAGGATGGAGTCGCCCCAGAAGCCCTGGCCGTTGGCGATGAGGACCTTGTCCTTGGATTTCATGGCGCGCAGTGGGTGAGGATCGGGCCGGTCGGGACCGACCACCCGGGCCCGCGAGTCTACCCTCTGGGACCCCCCTCCCCGGCCCCTCTCATGTCCACGCTGCTGCTCACGGGCTTCGAGCCCTTCCTCGACGTCACCCTCAACCCCAGCGGCGAGGTCGCCCGGCGCCTGGACGGCGCGGACCTCGGCGGCGGCGTGAGGGTCATGGGGCGGGAGCTGCCGGTGGCCTTCGAGCGCGCGCCGGACGAGCTGGAGGCCGCGCTCCGGCAGGCGGGCGGCGGGGTCCACGCGATCGTCTCCCTCGGGGTCCACCGCGGCGCCGCCTTCCGGCTGGAGGCGCGGGCGCGCGCGGTGTTCGAGAGCGAGCAGCCCGACAACGACGGGCGGCGCGGGGCGAGCGTCCGGCTCTCCGGACCGGCGGAGCGCCGGACGTCCCTGGACCTGGAGCGCTGCGAGCGGTGGCTCCGCGCGGCCGGGGCCGACGAGGTGGTGCACTCCGACGACGCGGGGGGGTACCTGTGCGAGCGGATCTACCGGACCGGTCTCGACGCGGCCGCCCGCCTGGACGTCCCGGCGCTCTTCCTGCACGTGCCGCCGGTCGAGCACCTCGGCGTCGACGAGCAGGAGCGGGTGGTGAGCGGCTTCCTTCGGGCCCTCGCGGCCTCGCTCCCCGCGGGCTGAACCTCTCCACTGGCGGAGCGTCGGCTGGAGAGGTCCCACGGGAGGCGCCCCCCGCCCGGGTGGGGGCGGGGGGCGCCTCTGGGGCCCCGGGGTCGGGTGCCGCGGCTGCGAGCGCCGCGGCGGGCCGAAGGGGGTGGGCCGAAGACGGTGGACTGCCGCCCACCGGCCGGGTCACTCGGTGGTGACCTCGGTCTTGATGGTGCCGGACATGGCCATCTCCATGCCGAGGTCCATGGACTGCCCGCCCATGTCCATGCCCATGGCCATGTCCATACCGACCTCGAGGTCGGCCTGGAGGGAGAGGCCGTGCACGTGGCCCGCGGCGACGTTCCACATGAGCTCGCCGGTGCCCTCCATGGACATGTTGAGGTCGAGGCGGTCGATGCTCATCTCCGCCGGCAGCTCCTCGCCGCCCATGACGTCGGCGGCCATGTCGGCCATGTCAGCGGACGCGGTGACCTCCATCTCCAGCTCGATGACGGCGACGTTCACGCCGTCGACGTCGCGCATCTCGACGAACTTGCCCGTGGCGCTGCCCTCGACCACGTCCTCGAAGAACTGGCGGAAGTCGGACATCATCGCCGGGTCGGGGCCCATGGCCGCGCCATCGGCGCCGTCGACCTCCATCTCGATCTTGAGGTCGCCGCCCGGGGCCATGACGTCCACGAGGCCGGCGAGGTCGATGTCGTAGGACTCGCCCTCGGACAGCTCACCGTCGGGGAGCAGCGCGCGGAAGTCCATGTCCTCGGTGAGGCCCTCGAGGAGCTCGGCGTCGCCCTCCTCGCCCTCGGGGAACGAGAGCTCGTACTCGCTGTCGTCGTCGTTCCAGGTGAAGACCACGGTGGAGCCCTCGAGCTCGGAGGTGCCGGAGCCGTTGGGCGACTGGGCCTCCTCCTCGCCCATCATGTTGATGACGACGTCCATCTCCAGCTCGGAGCCGACGGCGTCGAAGGTGCGGACGAGCTTCTTCGGCATGCCGTCGCCGAGGGCGACGTACTCGTCGGTCACGGTCGTGGTGTTGACGACCTCCATGCTCATCTCGATGTCCGGCATCATCGGGCTCGGCTCACCGTTCATGGTCATGGCCATGTCGTCCATCTCCATCGAGGTGGTGGCCACGATGGTCTTGGTGAGCGAGGAGCCGGCCTTGGGCGCGAACTCGATCGTGGCGGCCTGGTTGCCGGAGAAGGCGAGGAGGGCGGGGACGGCCAGGGTGCTGGCCACGGCGAAGCGAGTGAACATGAGCGTCTTCAGTGGGATTGGGGGGGCGGATCGAGGTCGAGCGCTCGACCCGTCGGCGCACATAGATGCGTCGACCGGGCCCGGAGCGCCTCAACAATCCGGGCAACTTCGTGCATTTCGTCCCCGCGGCGCCCGGGGCCCACGGGCGTGGCCCGAGACGCCCCTTCCGGGGCTTCTCGCCGGGCCCCGACGGGGGCGGGGGAGCCGTCGAAACGCCGGGGAGCGGTGGGTGGCGGGGCACGGGCGGCGCCAGTCGGGCGGGCTCGTGCGGCGGGGCTCTCTCGGTGGGGCCCTTCGGTGGGGCCGGGCCGCCCGCGAATGGAGCGGCCCCCCGGCGCCGAGGCTGCCGGGGGGCCGTCCGAGTGCTGCCCGCGGAGGGGCGTCTCCAGGGTCAGTCGCCGAAGGAGATCTGCAGGGCGTCCGAGGTGTTGGAGGTCACCTGGCCGCCGGAGGAGTCGCGGAACCACATCTGGAAGTTCCAGGTGCTGCCCCCGAGGATCTGCGTGCCGTTGGTCGCGGGGTCGGTGAAGTCGACCTGGTAGAAGGCCGTGCCGAAGAAGGGGTCGGCCTGGACCGCCGGCAGGCGGAACTGGCTGCCGCCCACGCAGAGGATGCCCTGGGTGCCGCCGATCGGCGTCTGGGTCTGCTGGTCCCCGAAGAAGAACAGCCCGAACGTGCCGGGGGGCATGTTCGAGGCGAGCAGCAAGAAGTCGTTGTTGGCCACCCGCACGCTGCCGCTGAAGTCGATGACCGCGGGGACGCCCGTGGAGTTCGGGTTGGCGGTGCAGTAGCGGACCGGGTCCGGGATCGCGCTCTCGAGGCCGACGACCTCGATGTCGTCGATGGCCGCCTCCACGATCGAGCCGTTGCCGAGGTCCGAGGCGATGAAGCGCAGCTGCATGGTCGCGGTGGGGGTGATGATCGAGGTCAGCTCGAAGCTGGCCTGGAACCACTCACCGTCCGTGCCGGTGCCGGTGGGGCCCACCGTCTCCACGTCGACCCAGGTGGCGCCGCCGTCCGCGGAGACCTCCACCTCGAAGATGTCGGCGTTCGGGGAGGCGCCCGTGGTGTTGGAGTACCAGCGCCAGTAGCTCAGCTCCAGGGAGCCGATGCCTGCCGCGTCGAAGACCGGCGACAGGAGCGTCGTGAATCCCCCGTCGACGTCGTTCTCGCCGAGGCTGCCGTTCGGGGAGCCCTGGCCCGTGAACCAGCAGTCGGTGCCGACGGCCGTGTGGTCGTCCTCCGGCTGGGCCGCGGTGCCGATCGGGTTGCCGAGGGTCCACTGCCCCGTGGTCGCCGTGTCGCCCGGAGCGCCGCCGCTGAAGCCGGCCGCGCCGGACTCGAAGTCGGTGACGATGATCGGGGTGATGTTGCCGATGCGGAAGGTGAGCGGAGAGGCCGCGCCGCCCTCGGGGAAGGACTCCGTGGCGCCGTTCGAGTCCGTGGCGAGCAGGTAGTACTCGACGCGGGTGGGGGACACCTGCCCGGGGATCCCGGCGGAGAAGGTGTCGCCGCTGATGTTCGCCATGGGCACGGACTGGTAGGCGCCCGACCCACCGACGCGGTAGAGCACGTCGGCGCCGGCGAGGCTGCCGCCGAAGTTGGGGACGATGTCCGCCTCGACCACGTAGGGCCCGACCTCGTCGGAGGTGTCCGGGAGGGTCGTCACGTTGGAGATGGTGATGAGCTCCAGCTCCACGCCGGGGAAGCCCTGCTGGGTGAAGCCCTGGTCGATCTCCGCGTAGTTGGGCGTGCCGTTGTTGATGTTCCCGTCGTCGTCGTCCAGCGTCAGCCACTGGGTCTCGATGATCGAGCGGATCTGGGTCTGGTTGTAGCTGTTGAGCCAGCCCAGGAAGAGCAGGTCCGCGGCGGCGTCGCCCGCGGCGTTCCCGAGGGAGGTGTTCAGGTTCTCGCGCACCTTCCAGGCCGCGCCCATCCAGACCTCGCCGTTGGAGTGCACGCCGCCGTGGCAGCCGGAGTTGTTGTCACCGCAGAACTGCCGGCTGTTGGTGCCGGTGCGGACGAAGCCGCCGCCGGTGGTGAAGAAGCGGCCGACGATCGGGTCGTCGTAGCAGTACATGGCGAACACGTCGGCGTTGCCCTCGCCCATGCCGTCGTTGCCGTTCCCCGTGCCGTAGCGCTGGTTCAGCCAGTGGCCCATCTCGTGGGCCACGACGGTGCTGAAGGCCGTGTTGTTGCAGCCGCCGCCGGCGGTGTAGTAGTTCGTGGACGACCCGTTGAAGAACGCGTTGCAGTTGCTGCTGAGGTTGACGTTCGCCGTGGCGCGGAAGTCGGCCGTCGGGTCGGTGGGGAACGTGTCGCGGATGTAGTCCCGGAGCACGTTGATGTGCAGCTGCGCGTTGGCCTGGGAGGTCAGGAGCTGCGTCGGGCTCGGGTTCATCAGCAGGTCGTTCTGCTGGTTGGGCTGGACGCCCTGGAACGTGATCGAGTAGTCGGCGCCGGCGTCGTTGTTCACGTTGGTGAACGCGCCGTAGTAGTCGACGGTGATGTCGATGGGCGTGTTGACGCCGGTGATGTTGAAGTTGCCGTCCCGGTCGGTCTCGATGGTGCCCGCGCTGCTCGTGATGCGCGTGCGGGGCATGGCGATCGGCGTCGGCGGGTTGGCCGAGCGGTCGGCGGTCAGGCCGGGGGTCGCGTTGGAGCGGATGGTGCCGAAGACGTCCACGAAGTTGTGGATCGTGTTCTCGCTCTTGAGGACGTCACGGCCGGTGGCGTCGATGGAGTAGCGGCGGCCAAGGGGCTGCTCGACGCCGTCCTCGAAGGTCGCCTCGATCTGCCAGGCGAGGTCCCAGGACTTCACCTCGCCGAGCATCGAGTGGGCGTGGACCAGGCGGGCCTCACCGATGGACGTCGGCTGGACGCCGAACTCGTCCTTGAACGCGCGGGCGGCGACCAGGGCCGCGAAGCCCGCGCCCGTGGTGGGCTTGCCGCTCGGGCGGGAGAGCACCGGCGCGGCGGTCGAGTGCACGGAGAGGAGCCGGCCCGAGGTGTCGAACAGGACGTTGATCGCCCCGTCCTCGACGGGGACGCCGCCGACGACCTGCTCGAAGCGGACGGTGATCTTGTCGGTGGAGTTGACCTGCCCCAGGGGCATGAAGCGGAAGCGGGCCTCGACCAGCTGGTCGGACTCCACCCCGTGCATGGCGTAGGTCTGCTCGGCCCAGTAGCGGGCGAGGGAGAACCACTCCGCGGGCTCGGTCGTGCTGGGCTCGAACGGGGAGGCGGCGTTGCCGCCGAAGAGCATCTCGACGGTCCCCGTCGCCGGGTTGGTCAGCTGCCGCCAGGCGTCGCCGTGGGCGGCGCGCCACTCGGACAGGAGCCGGTCGGGGCTGGAGCTGAACTCCAGGGGCGCGTTGGCGCCGCGGGTCTGGGCGACCGCGGGGGCCGCGAGGACCACAGCGGCGAGGGCGGCGGAGCGGAGTCGGAAGATCATGGGTGCGAGAGTTGGGGGAGGTGGAGGGCGGTGACCGGCCTCCGCGGCGCGCGGTGCGGAGCGGGGAGCGGTCGTCGCTCCGTTGGGACGCGGAGCGGTTCCTTAAAGGTCCCAAAATCGGGGCTTCGGCGATGTTTCGACCGCGTCAATGCCGCCGGGCG
>JASFWR010000065.1:0-12996 GCA_050049155.1 Planctomycetota bacterium
GTGGTCCGTGAGGTACCGCCGCCAGACCAGGTAGAGGACGCTCCGCTCCAGGGTGCTCTCGAGCGGTGAGGGGCGGAAGGTGGGCCAGACCCGGCGGTAGTGCGCGTTGTCCGCCGCGGGGTCGGGCCACAGGGCGCTCTCCGCGTCGTTGGTGGCGAGGTAGAAGAGCACCACGTCGGGGTCCATGGGCAGCACGCGGAAGGCGAGGCTGCCGAGGCACTCGAAGCTCGTCCACGCGGGCACGCCCGCGTTGAGCACCTCCACCGTGCCGCCGGGGCGCGCGTCCGCGAGGTCGGCGGCGAGCCGGGCGGGCCAGGTGGCCGCGTCGCGGGTCGGCCCGGTGCCGTAGGTGCTGGAGCCGCCGACGCACGCGATGCGTAGGGCGCCCTCCGGCTTCGCGCGCCCGACCTCGGGCTCCCGGAAGCCCAGGGGGCCGTGGCGGAAGGTCCTCGCGGCGGGGCCGTCACCGGCCTCGGCGTCGCGGTGGGGCCCGCTGTAGTCCGGCTTGGGGGAGTAGAGGAGGTAGGGGTGCGGCGCGAACGCGCGGTCCTCCTCGCTCTCGAGGTAGGCGGGGCGGAGCTCCGCGTCCGTCAGGCCCGGGATCGAGAACCAGCGCGGCACCGTCTCCAGCAGGAGCACGAGGCCGGCCAGCACGAGCAGCACCTTGCGCGTCGCCGCGCCGGACCTCGTGCCCGAGGGCCCCGGTCTCGAGGACGATGGGCCGCTCGACGGCACGGCGCCCGCCGAGGGCGACGGTGCACGCTGGGGCTGGATGCGGCGGGGGGCGCGGCGCATGGCGGCTGATCGTAGACTCCGCGCCCCATGAAACGGACTCGAATCGCCACCGCCGTCCTCGTCACCCGCGGCCCGCGGGAGGACCCGGAGGTGCTCGTGGTCCGCCGCTCCCCCGCGCTCCGGTTCTTCGGCGGGTACTGGGCGTTCCCCGGCGGGGTCGTGGACCCGTGCGACCACGACGGGGACCCGGACCACGACGACGCCCACCGGCGCTGTGCCCTGCGGGAGCTCGTGGAGGAGGTCGGCCTCCCCCCGGTGGGCTGCGAGGCCGCGCTCGAGGAGCGCGACGGGCTGCTGGAGCGGGGGAACGACGGCGCGGGCGCCCGGGTGCGCGCGCTGCTGGACGGCGCGCCGGGGGCCCTGGACGCGGCGCGCCCCTTCGCCCGGCTGACCACCCCGCCCTTCGCCCCCGTCCTCTACCGGACCCGCTTCCTGCACGTGGAGGCGGCCGCCTCGTTCGAGCCCACCATCGTCGAGGGCGAGCTCGTGGACGGCGAGTTCCTGACCCCCGCGGCGCTGCTCGACGCCTGGCGCCGGGGCGAGCGGCTCGTGGCGCCCCCCGTGCTCTACATGGTCGAGCAGCTCCTCGAGCTGGGCCTCCCGCGGTTCCTCGAGGAGATGGCGGCGCGCAGCGCCGAGCTGGAGGCGGGCAGGCTGCACCCCATCCGGAACGTCCCCGGGATCCTCATGGCGCCGCTGCGCACCCGGACGCTCCCCCCGGCGACGACCACCAACGCCTACCTCGTGGGGGAGCGCCGGCTGTTCGTGGTGGACCCCGCGCCCACGGACCCGGCCGAGCAGCGCCGGCTCTTCGACCTCGTCGACGAGCGCTGCGCCGGCGGCGCGGAGCTCGTCGGGGTCCTCGTCACTCATCACCACCCCGACCACGTGGGGGCCGTGGAGGCGACGGCCCGCCGGTACGACGTGCCGGTGCTCGCCCACGCGGAGACCCTCGCGCGGCTGGACCTCGACGTGGAGAACACCCGGGCCCTGGCGGACGGGGTCGAGCTCCCCCTCGGCGCCGCCCCCGACGGCTCACCCGGCTGGGTCCTCACGGCGCACCACACCCCGGGGCACGCCCCGGGGCACCTGACCTTCAGGGAGTCCAGGTACGGCGCGTTGCTGGCGGGGGACCTGGTCTCGACCGTGTCCACGATCGTCATCGACCCGCCGGACGGACACCTCGCGACCTACCTCGACAGCCTCCGCAGGACGCTCGCGCAGGTGGAGCCCGGCGGGGTGCTGCACCCGGCCCACGGCCCGGTCGCCAGCGACGGGGCCCGGCTCCTGCGCCGCTACCTCGAGCACCGGGAGCGACGGGAGGAGTCCCTGCTCCGCGCTCTCGGAGAGGAGGCCGCGGCGGAGGAGGAGCTCCTGTCGCGCGTCTACGCGGACGTGGACCCGGAGCTGCACCCGGTCGCGGCCCGCGCGCTCCGCGCGGGGCTCGAGAAGCTGGCGAAGGAGGGCCGCGCCGAGGAGGTCGCCGCTCGCGCCTGGCGCCGCTCGCTGGGGGGCTGAGCTCGCGCGGAATCGAACGCCGCGGCGCCAGGTTCACCGAGCCAGCCTCGAGGAGCCAGCCTCATGGAGGTGCCGTCGGCCGATGGCCGCGCGGCGCCGACGACCCGCGCGTCCGAGCCGGTGCCCGCCCGGCTGACATGGGAAGGGCCGCGTGCCCCCCCCGGGTCACGCGGCCCTTCCGGTCGTTCCGGATGGGGTGGCCGCCTCGGCCGCCCCGCCGTCGGGTCAGTTGGAACCCTTGGCGTTCTTGTCCTTGGCCTGGTTGGCGGGGCCCTTCTTGGCCGCCTTGTTCGGCGTGGGCTCGACGGTGGTCTCCACCGCCGGGGCGCCGGCGAGGCGCTCGTTGAAGGTGCGCGCGTCGGACTCGACCACGCCGCACTCGGCGGCCATGGCGGCCATGGAGGCCACGAAGTGGTCGTTCTGCGCCCCGAGCAGCTCCCGGCTGGAGGCGGCGAGGTTGTGGTTGAAGTAGAGCGCGTAGTCCTTGTGGGTGGAGAGGGTCGAGACCATCTGCCCGTGGACGCTGGTCATCTCCTCGAAGAGCAGGGCGAAGCCGCTGCGCGCCGCGTCGAGGCGGTTGGAGCTCTGCTCGCGGATGGCCTCGCTGGAGAACTGCTCGAGCTCCTGCTCCCAGGCGGCGAAGAGCTCGCCGGCGCCGCTCTCCACCGTCACCAGCTGCTCGCCGTAGCGATCCACCTGGCGGGCGCAGCGGTCGATCTGGTCGAGGTACTCGGAGTACATGGCGGCGGCCTCGGCCTCGCTGGCGGTCTGGATGCCGAGGAGCATGCGGCCCGCGGTCTCGAACTCCTGGCTGGCCGTGCGCTGGAAGGCGACGCCCTCGGAGATCGACTCGGCGACCTGGTTGCGGCTCTCCGCGCCGGTGAGGGCGACGGAGGACATGTAGCCGCTGGACTGGCAGGCGGTCAGCGGAGCGAGGAGGAGGGCGAGCAGGGGGAGTCGGTTGGCGTTCTTCATGTCGGAGTCGGGGGAGAGTGAGCCCCAGAAGGACAGAACGGCCGACCGGGCCCCGGAGCTTGAGGGGCGGCCGGCGGATCCACGGGGTGCCTCGAATCGACACCGGGCCCTGGCTCCGGGGGGCGAGGAGGCCGCCTCGCTGGCCACCGTCACGCTTCGGCAAACCCCTCCGCCGACCGATGTCCGGGGTGCGTCGGAGCCGCCGCATCACGTCTAATGGGCTCTCCGGTCTCCCGCCGGACGACTCCCATGAGCCCGCCCAGACGCCAGGACGCACGCGCCCCCCAGGGCGGCCGCGGCGGGGGGCGACCTTGACCGGCCCCCAGGGCGGCACGGCGGGCGGCTCGGGGGGCGACCCGCTCCAGGCGGCCGTGGCGGAGCTCCTCGACCCGGCCGTCCTGGACCGCGTGGGGCAGCTCCCCCTCGTGGCCCGGGCCCCGAAGGTCGGCTCCGTCTCCGGGCGGCACCGCAGCCCGCACCGCGGCTCCAGCGTGGAGTTCGCCGAGTACCGGGACTACGCCCCCGGGGACGACCTGCGCCGCCTGGACTGGCGGGTGTACGGCCGGACGGACCGGCACTTCGTCAAGGAGTTCGAGGCGGACACCAACCTGCGCCTCGTGCTGGTGCTCGACGGCAGCGGGTCGATGCGCTACCGCGGGGAGGGCGGCGCCGGGCCGCGCTCGAAGTTCGACCTCGCCATCCGGATCGCCGCCGCCCTCGCGCAGCTCGCCGTGCGCCAGGGCGACGCCGCCGGCGTCACCATCGCGGCGGGGGAGGAGATGATCCGCCTCCCCGCGCGCCGCCGCCCGTCCCACCTGCGGGTGCTCGCGGCAGAGATGGCCCGGGTTCGGCCGGCGGGTCCCACGCGCCTCGTGGAGGCGCTCCACGACGTGGCGGAGCGCACCGGGAGGCGGGCCATGGTGTGCGTCCTCTCGGACCTCTTCGTCCCGCCGCGGGAGCTCCAGGACGCCTTCCAGCACCTGCGCTATCGGGGGCACGAGACGAGCGCCTTCCAGATCTTCGACCGCGACGAGGCGGAGTTCCGCTTCGACAAGGCCACCCGCTTCGTGGACGCCGAGGGCGGCGCGTCCCTGCTGGCGGATCCCTCCATGGTGGCGGAGCGCTACCTCGCCGCCTGGCGGCGCCACCGCGAGGCCCTTGCGGACCTCGCGCTCGCCGCGGACGTGGACCTGCGGGAGGTCACCCTCGACGACGACCCCGCCGCGGCCATCTCCTCCTTCCTCCTCGCGCGCGCGGGGAAGGGGGCCGCCCGGTGAACCTGCTCCAGCCCCTCGCCCTCTGGGCCCTCCCCCTGGCGGCCCTGCCGGTCGTCATCCACCTGCTGCACCGCCGCCGGCACCGCGTCGTGGAGTGGGGCGCCATGATGTTCCTCCTGGAGGGGGAGCGGAGCTCGAAGGGGCGCCAGCGTCTGCGGGAGTTCCTGCTGCTCGCGGCGCGGACCCTCGCGATCCTCGCGCTGGTGCTCACCATTGGTCGGCCGATCGCCGGCGGGTGGGCGGCGCGCGTGGCCGGCGAGCGGCTGGACACCGTGGTCCTCGTGGTGGATCGCTCCAGCAGCATGGGCGAGGAGGTCGACGGGCGGCCGGAGTCGAAGCTCCGCTTCGGGCTGCGCAGCGCGGGCGAGGCGCTCGCCATCGCCGCCCCGCGGGAGCTCGTGGCCATCGACGCGACGCTCCCGGGGGAGGTCCTGCGGCCGGCGGGGGTCGAGGCGCTGGTGGACCTCGGGCTGGGCGACGCGGTGGCGGCGCGCAGCGACGTGCTCGGTGCGTTCGAGACCGCGGCCACCTACCTGACCGAGAGCGGCGCGGGGCGGGCGGAGGTCTGGGTGGTCACCGACGCGCAGCGGGACGACTGGAGCCCGGGCGACGGCCGGTGGGAGGCCGTGACCTCCGAGCTCGCCGCCGCCGCCGCCGGGGCGCGGGTGCGGGTCACGGCGTTCCCCGAGCTCGCGCCGGACAACCTCTCGGTGCGCGTGGAGAGCGTCCGGCGGGAGTCCGAGGGCGAGGCGGCGTGGCTGGTCCTCGACCTGCGCGTCACCCGCGCCGAGGCCACCGACGCCGCCGGCGACACGGCGCTGCGCGTGCCGGTCGCCATCGAGGTGGGCGGCGCCCGGACCACGGTGGAGGTGGAGGTCCGGGGGCGCGACGGCCGGCTCGTGGGGCACCGGGTCCCGGTGGACCCGCAGCTGGAGTCCGGCTTCGGCGCCGTGGCGCTCCCGGCGGACCGGCGGCCCGGCGACGACCGCTTCTGGTTCACCTACGGGAGCACGCCCGTGGTCGAGACCGCGGTGCTGGCGGAGACGCCGCGGGTGGCCGACGTGCTCGCCATCGCCGCCACCTCCCCGGCGGACCCCGACGTGCGGCACGAGGTTCGCGAGGTCTCCGTCGCGGACGCGGACGCCCTCGACCTGGCGGGGACGAGCCTGCTCCTCTGGCAGGCGCCCCTGCCCGAGGGCGAGGCGGCCGAGCGCGCGCGGCGGTTCTGCGAGGCGGGCGGCAACGTGGTCTTCCTGCCCCCGGACGCGCCCCGCGCGGGCGCCTTCGCCGGCCTCGGCTGGGGGCGGTGGCGGGACCTCCAGCCGGACGGCGGCGCCGGCGCGGCCGTGGAGACGTGGCGCGCGGACGCCGACCTCCTCGCCTCGGGCGCGGACGGGACGCCCCTCCCCGTGGGTGAGGTCGCCCTCCGCCGCGTGTGCTCCATCGAGTCCGTGGGGGAGGCGCCGGTGGCGCGGATCCCCATCGCCGGCCTCGCCGGGGGCGCGCCCCTAGTGGTGAAGTCCGCGGTGGGCCGGGGCGCCGCGTACTTCCTGGGGACGCTCCCCGAGGCGCGCTCCAGCGACCTCGCGACCCAGGGCATCGTGCTCATGGCGCTGGTGCACCGGGCTCTCGACCAGGCGGCGGACGCCCTGGGCTCCGACGAGCAGCAGGACGCGCGGGCGGACGCGCGCTGGCTCGAGGAGCGCTGGACCGTCGCGGGCAGCGCCCGGCCGGACTCTCTCGAGGAGCGCGGCCGCCGCGCCGCCGTGCTCTCGGACGGGGAGGCCTTCATCGCCCTCAACCGGCCCCTCTCGGAGGACGCCTCCCCGACGCTCCCCGAGGACGCCCTGCGCGAGTGCCTCGGCCCCCTGGACGTGGTCGTGACGGCGGAGCGCGCGGCGGGGTCCGGGGGCTCGCTGCTCGAGGAGGTGTGGCGGATCTTCCTGCTGCTCGTGCTCGGGGGGCTGATCGCCGAGCTGCTGCTCTGCATGCCCGAAGGCGGGGCCCCGCGGAGGGACGAGCCTTGAACGTCTCGACGGGTCTCGAGCTCCAGGTCGCGGCGCCGCCGCTGCTCGCGGCGAGCGCGCTGGTCCTCGCCGGCACGGCGGCCCTCGGCCTGCGCGCCTGGCGCCGGAGCGGCCGCCGCGCGGCGGTGCTCACGGTGGAGGGGATCCGCGCGGCCCTCGTCGCCCTGGTCCTGCTGGCCCTGCTCGGCCCCGAGTGGGTCCGGCGGGAAGCGCCGGAGGAGCGCGCCCTCGTGGCCGTGCTGTGGGACGACTCGCGGAGCATGAGCACCCGTGACGTCGCCGGACCGGAGGGCCCCGCGGCGGACGGCGCCGCCTCCCGCGAGGAGGCGCTGGCTGCCATGCTCGCCGCCCTCGAGGCGGCCGTGGCGGACGGCGGCGACGT
This sequence comes from Planctomycetota bacterium, assembly GCA_050049155.1. Classification (GTDB taxonomy): domain Bacteria; phylum Planctomycetota; class UBA1135; order UBA1135; genus Saltatorellus. The sequence continues at coordinate 6,975 of JASFWR010000065.1, forward strand.
CACCGCGGGCGGCCGCTTCGACCTCGTGGCCACGCCGATCTCCGCGGCCGGGTCCGCGGGCGAGGAGCTGCCGGCGGCCGAGCGCAGCACGGACCTCGCGGGGCCGCTGGACGCGCTGCTCGAGGACCCCGCCCTGCGGGCGGTCCTCCTCATCAGCGACGGCGACTGGAACGAGGGGGAGAGCCCCTTCGAGGCGGCGGTCCGCTACCGGCTCGCCGACGTCCCGGTCTTCACGGCGACGGTGGGCAGCCAGGACCAGCAGCCGGACGTCGCGCTGGAGCCGGTGGAGCCGCCGGCCTTCGCCATCGTGGGGCGGCCGCTGGAGATCCCGGTCTCCGTCGACAGCGCCATGCCCCGCGACGTCCCGATCCGCCTGACCCTGACGGGGCCCGACGGCGAGGTGGAGTCGCGGAGCCTCACGCTCCCGCCGCGGCGCGTCACCACCGAGACCATGGAGTTCCTGCCCGCCGAGCCCGGGCGGGTGCAGCTGACGGTCTCGGTGGACCCGGTCCCGGGGGAGCTCGACGCCGAGAACAACACGCGCACCATCGAGCTCGACGTCCGCGAGGAGTCCCTCGACGTGCTCCTCGTGGAGAGCTTCCCGCGCTGGGAGTACCGCTACCTGCGGAACGCCCTCGTGCGGGACCCGGGCGTGGAGGTGGACTGCTACCTCACGCTCCCGGGGATGCCCGGCGGGGGCGGGGGGCCGCACTACCTGGAGGCGTTCCCGCCCAAGGAGGCGCTGGGGGAGTACGACGTCATCTTCATCGGCGACGTCGGGCTCGGCGCGGACGGCCTGACCGCGGAGCAGTGCGAGAGCATCGCGGGCGTCGTCCGGGACCAGGCCGGCGGGCTCATCCTCATGCCCGGCCACGGCGGGGGGCACCTGGAGCTCATGGCGACCGCCCTGGGTGACCTGTACCCGGTGGAGCTGGACCCCGCGCTCCCGCGGGGCATCGGCGCCGCCGCTCCGGCCCAGCTCCAGCTCACGGGCGCGGGGCTCGCGAGCGGGCTGACCCGCCTGGTGCCGGACACGAGCGCCAACGCGCGGCTGTGGTCCGAGCTCCCGGGGTTCCAGTGGCACGCCGGCGTGCGCCGCGCCCGCGCCGGCTCCCAGGTCCTCGCCGTCCACCCCGACAGCGAGGGCGTCGCGGGGCGGCGCCAGCTCCTCGTGACCCGCACGGCGCGCACCGGGAAGGTACTCTTCATGGGGACCGACGGCGCGTGGCGCTGGCGGGAGGGCTTCGAGGACCTCTACCACTACCGCTTCTGGGGCCAGGTCATCCGGTGGATGGCGTACCAGCGGAACATGAACGTGGGCGAGTCCATGCGGCTCTTCTTCGCGCCCGACCGGCCCAAGGCGCGCACCACCGTGGCGCTCAACGCCAACGTCATGGACGCCGCGGGCGGCCCGCTCGACGGCGCGACGGTGACCGCGCGGATCCAGGCGCCGTCGGGCGAGGTGGAGCGGGTCCGCTTCACCCAGCCCGAGCGCGCGGACGGCGCGGAGGCCTGGGGCCTGTACTCGGCCAGCTACCGGCCCGAGGAGGGCGGGCGGCACGCCGTGTCGCTGCGGTGCGAGGAGACGGGCGCGACCCTCGAGGCGGAGATCGCCGTGACCGCGCGCCCGCGGGAGCGCATCGGCCTGCCGGCCCGGCCGGACGTGATGGGGGAGATCGCCCGCATCAGCGGGGGCGAGGCCCTGGCGGCGCCCGACCCCGCGGAGCTGGGCGCCCGGCTCGCGGCCCTCCCGGAGCCGGCGCCGCTGGTGACCCGGGTCCGCCTGTGGGGTCACCCCCTGTTCGGGGCCCTGGCCGCGCTGCTCATGGCGGCGCTCTGGATCGGCCGCAAGGTCGCGGGGAGGGTGTAATGGAGCCGCGCCCCGACCCCCAGGGCCCGGCGCCCTCCCCGAGCATGCCGCCCGACCCGAACCGCCCGCCCGCCCCGGAGAGCATCCAGCGCTCGCTGCGCGCCTTCCGCGCCCGGATGCGGCGCGAGAAGGTCGCCGAGGCGGCGGCCCTCTGCGCGCTCGCGGTCAGCCTCTCCTACCTGGCGTCGGCCGGCCTCGACCGCCTCGTGGACACGCCGGCGGCCGTGCGCGGCGCGCTCGCGCTCGCGGCGCTCGCCGCGGTGGTCGTGGTCCTCCCGTCGGCCCTCTCCCGGTGGGTCCTGCGGCACCGGTCCGTGGCGGACGTCGCCCGGGAGGTCGCCGTCCGTGACGCGCGGACGGGGGACCGGCTCCTGGGGGTGATCGAGCTCGCCGGGGACCCGGACGAGTTCCGCCGCAGCCCCTCCCTCGTGCGCGCCGCCATCGCCCGCGCCGAGCGGGACCTCGGCGGCGACACGTTCGAGCACGCGCTGCCGCCGTCGAGGCACCGGGCGCTGCTCGCCGGTCTCCTGCTCCCCACCGCGGCGGTGCTCACGTTCGCGGTCGCCCTCCCCGAGGTGGCCGCCAACGCCCTCGCGCGGTGGGCGGCCCCCGCGAGCTCCACGCCGCGCTTCACCTTCACCCGCGTCGTCGGCGCGGACCCGGTCTGGGTCCTCCCGGTGCAGGAGGCGCGGGGCGTCGCGCTGCGCCTCGGCGCGGACAGCCGCTGGCGTCCCGAAGCGGCCGAGCTCCGGCTCGGCCAGGGGGTGGTCTCCGCGCCGCTCGAGGACGAGGGCTACCTCCTCACCGTCCCGCCCCTCGCCGGGGAGGAGCGGGCGCTCCTGGTGGTGGGGGACCTGCGGCGCTCGATCCTGCTCCGGCCGCTCGCCCGGCCGGAGGTGGTCGCGGCCACGGCGACGGTGTCGCTCCCGGCGTACCTGGGCCTGCCCGAGCCGCGCACCCGCGACGTGAGCGGCGGCGTCCTGTCGGCGGTCGCGGGCAGCGAGGTCGCCCTCGAGCTCGAGCTCAGCCGCGCCTCGCGGCCCGCCGAGGCGCCCGACGCGGCCCCGGCGCCCCGGGTGCGGTCCGCGTCCATCGCCGCCGGCCCGGGCTTCGAGCCGCGGGTCACCGAGGTGGCCTGGGTCGACGAGCACGGCCTCGAGGGGCCGCGGCCCTTCCGCTTCGCGCTCCGGCCCGTGGAGGACGCGCCGCCCGAGGTCTCCACCGTGGGGATCGGGACGGACCCGATCCTCCTGGGTAGCGGCACCCTCTCCTTCGACGTGGTGGCCGTGGACGACTTCGGCGTGGCGCTCTGCGGGCTCGAGTGGTTCGTCCCCTCGACGAACCCCGACGAGCCGCCGGCCTCCGCGGGGGAGAAGGTGCTGCTCGCCCTCGAGCCCGGCGCCGAGCGCGCCGAGGCCATCGCGACCCTGCGCTCCTCGGAGCTCGGGACCGAGTCGGGCCGCGTCGGCCTCCGGGCCTGGGCGACCGATCACCTCCCCGGCCGATCGCGCTCCTACTCGGCCCCCGTGTGGGTGCGGGTCATGGGAGAGGCGGAGCACCTCGAGTGGGTCCAGCGCCGGTTCGACCGCTGGATCCAGGACGCCGCGGAGGTGCGGGACCGGGAGCTGGAGCTGCTGGCGACCAACGAGACCCTCCTGGCCATGACCGACGCCGAGCTCGGCACGTCGGAGGCGCGCTCTCAGCTGGAGAGCCAGGTGGCGGCCGAGCGCGCGAACCGCTCGCGCCTGAACGCGCTGGTGTCCGAGGGCGGGGAGCTCCTGGACGAGGCGGCGCGGAACGAGGCGGCGGACCCCGAGATGCTCGAGCGCTGGGCGGAGGCGCGGGAGCAGCTGGAGGAGATCGCCGAGGACGACATGGAGGTCGTCTCCAAGCTGCTCGCGAGCGCCGCCGGGGCGGCGGCCCAGGCGGACACGCCCCAGGGGCGCAAGGCCAGCTCCGCCGGGGTCGTCCGGGCGGGCGGGTCCGGGACGCCCGAGCCCCAGGGGGAGGAGCCGGAAGGGGGGGAGTCCCCCCTCGCGCCGACCCCGAACGTCCTCGACGTGGAGTCGAGCCTCGCGGACCAGGGCACGCCGCCGCCGCCGCCGTCCGAGCGCTCCGACGGGGCGGGGACCCTCGGCCTCGTGGGGACGACCGTGCCGGGCGCGGCAGGTGGCGAGGAGACAGCCGGCGCCGAGGAGGAGCCCGTGCGGGAGGAGAGCTCCCGGAGCATGACCGCGCAGCAGCTCGCCCTGGCCGTGGAGGCCCAGCGGAAGCTGGTGGAGGAGTTCAACGACGTGGCGGGGGAGATCCAGGAGGCGCTCCAGCGCCTCGAGCTGAGCACCTTCGTGAAGCGCCTGAAGGCCGCGAGCCGCGCGCAGTCCGAGGGGGCGGAGCGGCTGGTGCTCCCGGTCGCCCGCGGCTTCGGCGCGCCGGGCGCGAGCGGCCAGCGTCCCGTGGCGCGGGCCGTGGAGGAGTTCCGCGCGCTCCAGTCGCTGGAGTCCGGGCGGCTCGAGACCCTGTACGGCGACCTGGACGCCTACGCGGACCGCCTCTCCTACCGCGGCGAGGACAGCGCGCCCTTCTACCTGCGCATCGTGGCCGAGTGGACCCGCACGCGGCCCGTCTTCCTGACCTCGGACATGGTGGCGAGCGCGGAGGCGGGGCGCTTCGGCGCGGCGGCGATGCTGGCCAGCTACCTCTCGGACCGCCTCGACCGCTGGGCCGACGAGCTCGTGCCGCCGGCCGAGGACGCGCCCGAGGAGCAGGAGGACGAGGGGGGCACGAACAGCGAGAGCCTCCCGCCGGCGATCATCCTCGAGGTCCTCCGGATCACCGAGGCGGAGATGAGCCTGCGGGACGTGACCCGCGAGGCGGGCCAGGCCGAGCAAGCCGTGGGGGAGGAGGCGCACCGGGCCCGCACCCTCGCCCTCGCCGACGAGCAGGGCGACCTCGCCGATCGGCTGGACGACCTCATGAACCGCATGCGGAAGCTGCCCGACGGCTCGCGGACCTTCGGCTCGGAGATCCGCATGATGGCCACCGCGCGGCGCGCCATGGTCGAGGCCGAGGACCTGCTGGTGGACCAGGACGCCGGGCGGGAGACGGTCGCGGCGCAGACCGAGGCGATCGAGCTGCTGCTGCAGTCCCGCAAGGCGGGCGGGAGCGGCGGCGGCGGCAAGGGCTCGTCCCCGGGCGGCGGGAGCGGCGGCACCGAGGCGTCCGCGGCCCTCGCCCTCACGGGCCGCTCGATCGGTGAGGGGGAGCAGGTCGAGGCGCGCGGCATGAAGCGCGCCGCCCGGGGGGAGCCCTCCCGCATCCCCGTGGAGTTCGTGGAGCCGCTGGAGCGCTACTTCGAGGCGCTGGAGTCGGGACGATGACGGCCCGCGCGCACCTCGCACCCCTGGTCCTCTGGGCCGGGCTCATGGGCGCCTCCGCCGACGCGTCCGTGTCTCCGGCGGTCCCGAGGGGCACCGCTTCCACGGAGGACACGGCGGTCCCCGAGGACACGGCGGCCCGGGCCTGCCTCGAGGGGCGGGCCGAGCTCTACCTCGACTGGATCGGGCGGCACACCCAGGCCTCGGACGCGGCCCTCGAGGCGCTGCGGCGCGAGCTCGAGGAGCTCGTGGACGAGGCGTACGACCGGGTGCAGCGCCGGGCCCGCGGATCGGAGGGGGTGGACGACGTCGAGATGGCGTGGTCCGAGGTCCTCTCCTCCGAGCGCTGGACGGGGGCCTGGGAGGCGCAGCTCGAGGAGGGCTGGCGCGAGGACCTCGGCCGCCGCATCGCCCTCCGGGACCGGCGCCTCCAGGACGCGGCGCTCGAGGTGCTCGTCGTGACGATCGCCGCGGAGCTGCGGCTCCGCCGGCCCCAGGCGGACGCGCTCCGGGACGGCGTCCGCGGCTGGCTGGCGGACCCCAGGTGGCGGCGGGACCGCGAGAGCTCCTCCGACCTCGTGCTCACCGTGCTCGGCTCGGACGCGGGCTTCCGGTCGGTGCTCTCCAAGGGACAGATCCAGCACGCCACCCGCATGCACCGGCCGCCCTTCAAGGGCGCGGCCGGGTCGAAGCCCGAGACCGCGTGGCCCCTCGCCACGGGGCGCTACCCGGAGGACGACTTCGCCCTGGAGGCGCAGGCGCTCGCCGCGGAGTACGG
>JASFWR010000348.1:0-4025 GCA_050049155.1 Planctomycetota bacterium
CACCACCGTCCAGCTCGTGGGCGGTGAGGAGCTCGCGATCGAGGCGGGCGACCCCCGCCCCCTCCTCGACCGCTTCCGCCGCGTGGGCGAGACCGCGGTCATCGACCTCGACGCCGCCACCGGCGAGGGCAGCAACGAGGCCCTCGTGGCCGAGCTGTGCCGCCGCGGCCCCGTGCGCGTGGGCGGCGGGATCCGCGACCTCGCCACGGCGCGCCGCTGGCTCGACCGCGGCGCGGCGAGGATCATCATCGGCACCGCCGCCAGCCCGGAGCTGCTCCGGGAGCTCCCGCGCGAACGGGTGATCGTGGCCCTGGACGCCCGGGACGGCGAGGTCGTCGTGGAGGGCTGGCGCAAGCGGACGGGCCGCGGCGTGGAGGAGCGCATGGCGGAGCTCTCCACGTTCACGTCCGGCTTCCTCGTCACCTTCGTGGAGCGCGAGGGGCGCCTCGCGGGGACGGCCATGGACCGTGTCCGGGACCTGGTGGCCGCGGCGGGCGACGCGCGGGTCACGGTGGCCGGCGGCGTCACGCGCAGCGAGGAGGTCGCGGCCCTCGACGCCATGGGGGCCGACGCCCAGGTGGGCATGGCCCTCTACACCGGGGCCCTGCCCCTGGCGGACGCCTTCGCCGCGCCGCTCCGCTCGGAGCGGCCGGACGGGCTGATCCCGACCGTCGTCACCGACGAGGCGGGGCGCGCCCTCGGCCTCTGCTGGTCCAGCCGCCGAAGCCTCGAGCACGCCATCGAGAACGGCGTCGGCGCCTACGAGAGCCGCCGCCGCGGGCTCTGGGTCAAGGGCGCCACCTCGGGCGCCACCCAGGAGCTCGTGCGCGTCGAGGCGGACTGCGACCGGGACGCGCTCCGCGTGGTGGTCCGTCAGGCGGGCGCCGGGTTCTGCCACCAGGGGACCCGGAGCTGCTGGGGTCGGGCCGCGGGGCTGGACGCCCTGGAGCGGACGATCCAGGGCCGCGGCGACGGAGCGGCGGCAGGCTCCTACACGAACCGGCTGCTCGGGGACCCGACGCTCCTCGACGCCAAGCTGGTGGAGGAGGCGGGCGAGCTCGCCGGCGCCCGAACCCGGGCCGAGGTGGTGCACGAGGCCGCCGACGTCCTCTACTTCACCTCCGTGGCCATGGCCCGCGCGGGCGTGTCCATGTCGGAGGTGGAGCGCGAGCTCGACCGGCGCGCCCTCGCCGTGACCCGGCGGCGCGGCGACGCGAAGACGGGGGTGCAGGGATGATCCAGCTCACCACACCCGCCGGCGAGCTCCTGCGGGAGATCCCCCTGGACGACATCGAGGCGGCGGCGCCCTCCGCCGTGGACGAGGCGACCCGGGTCACGGCGCGCTCCATCGTGGACTCGGTCCGCGCGGGCGGTGAGGCGGTGCTCCGCGAGTACGCCACGGGCCTCGACGGGCTCCAGCCCGAGGCGCCGCTGACCCTCGACCGGGCCGCCATGGAGCGCGCGGCCGACGGGATCGCACCGGCGACCCGGTCCCTGCTCGAGCGCACCGCGGCCCGCATCCGCCGCTTCGCCGAGGCCCAGCGGGGGGCGCTCTCCACCCTCGACGTGCCCGTGCCCGGCGGGCGCGCCGGCCACGACGTGGTCCCGGTGGAGGCGGCGGGCTGCTACGCCCCCGGCGGGCGCTACCCCCTCCCCTCCTCGGTGCTCATGACCGCGGTCACGGCTCGCGCCGCGGGCGTCCAGCGGGTGGTGGTCGCCTCCCCGGCTCCGGACCCCGTGGTGGTGGCCGCCGCCTTCATCGCGGGGGCCGACAGCCTCCTCACGGTGGGCGGCGCCCAGGCCATCGGCGCCCTCGCCCACGGCGTGCCGGGGGTGTGCGAGCCCGTGGACGTCATCGTCGGCCCGGGGAACCGCTGGGTCACCGCGGCCAAGCAGTACGTCTTCGGCGACGTGGGCATCGACCTGCCCGCGGGCCCCTCGGAGCTGGTGGTGCTCGCCGACGGGACCGCCGACCCGTCGCTCGTCGCCGCGGACCTGCTGGCCCAGGCGGAGCACGACCCCGACGCGCGCACGGCCCTGATCACCACCGACGCCGCGCTCGTGCCGCAGGTCCGCGCCGCCCTCGCCGAGCAGCTCGAGGGCCTCGACACCCGCACCGTCGCGGAGCAGGCCCTCGCCGCGGGCTTCGCCGCCGTGGCGCCGTCCCTCGAGGAGGCCCTCGCCGCCGTGGACGGCCTTGCGCCGGAGCACCTGCAGCTCTGCCTCGCCGACCCGGAGGGCGCCCGCCTGCGGCTCCGTCACCACGGCGCGGCGTTCCTCGGGGAGCGCTCCGCCGAGGTCTTCGGCGACTACGGCGTGGGGCCGAACCACGTCCTCCCCACGGGCGGCGCGGCCCGCTACTCGGGGGGGCTGTCGGTGTTCGACTTCCTCCGGATCCGGACCTGGCTCCGCCTCGACCGCCCCGAGCGGGTGGCGGACGACGTCGAGGCCCTGGCGCGCCAGGAGCGGCTGACCGCCCACGCCCGCGCCGCAGCGGCACGGGTCAGGGGACCACGCTGACCTCGACGGCGTTCGTCCAGTTGATGGCGGCGCAGGCGCCCGCGGGGTCCCGGTACACGGCCTGGAGGGTCCAGGTCTCTCCGGGGCTCGCCCCGGCCAGGTCGAGCAGACCGGGGCCGAACTCGCGGGCGCCGGCCCCGCCGAGGCCGATGCGGCGCGCGCCCATGCCCACGCACGCCACGCCCGCGAAGCTCGGCCGCGGCGCCGCGACGCCGGGCATCGCCCACAGCACGACGACGCCGTCCGGCACGATCCCGTTGAGGGTCAGGTGGAGGTCGTCGCTGAGCGCGCTGGTGGACCCGTCGGCCACGAGGATGGCGCCGTAATCGAGGGAGTTGCGGCAGCCGGAGGGCACGCCGACGCCGGGCTCGTTGCCGCAGGGACAGGGGAGGGACGACCCCGGCACGCAGACGATCTGCCCGGTGGAGGCGAAGGGCGCCTCGTGGATGCGGACCTCGCCACCGTCCGGGGCCACGAGGTCCCCGCTGGGGTTGCCGATCACCGCGTAGTCCGGGCCGAGGCACACGACGTTGGTGACGTCGGTCCAGGGCGCGCGGGGGACCAGCACGGCCTCCGTGACCCAGCCGCCCCCGGGCTGCTCGCGGTACGCCCAGGTGCGGGGCTCGGCGCGCGGCGCGATCAGGAGCCGGTCCCCGCGCAGGTCGACGTCCGCGCCCCAGCGCAGGTCGGCGGTCCCCGGGTCGGGCGGGTCGATGGTGTCACGGAGGAGCCAGAGGCCGCCGACGCGCTCGTAGAGGTGCACCGCTCCTGCGATCGGTCCCCCGGCGGCGAGGGACCCCTGCTCGGCGAGGGCGACCCGGTCGCCGTCCACGGCCATGGACACGGGGATCTCTCGCCCCGGTCCGCCGTCGGGCGCCCGGAGCTTGGCCGTGTGCGTCCATCCGGCGGCGGTGAGCTCGTACACCCACACGCCCCCCCACACCGCGGGGTTCCGGGACGGCGTGGTGGGCCGGCCGACGAGCACGGTGCCGTCGCCGATCGCGACGCTGGCGCCGAAGCGCTGGAAGGGCGCCGGGTTGTCGGCGAAGAGCTGGGCGGTGAGGGTCCAGGAGCCCGCGACGAGCTCGTACACGTAGGCGGTCCCCGCCTCGGTCCCGGCGGCGTCGTCGCCGGGCACTCCGACCACCAGCCGGTCCCCCTCGAGATCGACGGAGATCTCCGTGGGCGAGCCGGAGGGCGCGGGGATGGTCGCGGTCGGGAACCACGGGAAGAAGGCGTTCTGCTCGAAGACCTCCACGAGGTCGCCGCCCCCGCCGCTGCTGACCACGAGCCGGTCCCCGTCGATGTCGAGGCTCCGTGCGTAGGCCGGGTGGCCGCCCTGGATGTTCGCCACCTGCAGCCACGAACCCGACGAGCGGTCGTACACCTGGAAGCCGCCGCAGGGCGCGGCCGGCGCGCAGCCCGCGACGGGCGCGTACACGACGACGAAGTCCCCGTCCGCCGCCACGGCGCCCCCGAAGCCGTCGCCCGGCGCGAGGTTGGAG
>JASFWR010000003.1:0-33779 GCA_050049155.1 Planctomycetota bacterium
GGCCGACCACTTCGAGGCGGTGGACCGCAAGGCGGCCCTCGACGACATGGCGTCCCAGGCCTGGGTCACGTCCCTCGGCGGCATGAACCGCTGGGAGGAGGCGCTGTTCCGCATCGAGCAATGGGCCGCCCGCTCGCCGTCCCGGCCGGAGCCCGGCTACATGAAGGCCATGGCCCTGTTCAACGCGGGCCGCAAGGCCGAGGCGGTGCAGGCCCTGGAGGCGGCGAAGGCCGCGGCGCCCACCCACCCCATGCGCCGCCAGGCCGAGCTCATCCTGCTCCGCTGACCCGCGCGGCTCCGGTGCGGGAGCCGTCAGGAGACGCCGTAGGCGGACTCCACCGCCGCGGCCGTGTCCACGCTCGCGCCCACCAGGGACAGGGACGCCCGCCAGTGCTCGAACACCTCGTGCACCCGGTCGTAGGGGGCGGCCAGGGTGCAGACCGGCCAGTCGGAGCCGAACATCAGCCGCCGCGGCCCGAAGGCCTCGAAGGCCACGTCCATGTAGGGGGTCAGCTGCTCGTAGGTCCAGGCTCCGTGGTCCGCCTCGGTCACCATGCCGCTGACCTTGCAGGTCACGTGCTCCATGGCGCCGAGCTCCCGCATGAGCCCCGCCCAGCGGTCGATCTCCCCCGCGGCGATGCGGGGCTTGGCCACGTGGTCGAGCACGAGCCGCTGGCCGGGGAGCGCGGCGCAGAAGCGGACCGCCTCCTCCAGCTGCCGCTCGTAGATCAGGACGTCGTAGGCGAGGCCGCGGTCCGCCAGCCGCTCCACCCCGCGCCGGAAGCCGGCGTCGTCCAGGAAGCCGGGGGCCTCGTCCTGCACCACGTGGCGGATCCCCACCAGCCGGTCGCCGCCGCGGGCCCCTGCGAGCCGGTCCAGCTGCGCGTCGACCTCCGCCGAGGCGAGGTCGACCCAGCCCACCACGCCGCGGATCCACGGGTGCTCGTCCGCGAGCCCCAGCAGCCACTCGGACTCCTCGAGGTCCTGCCGCGCCTGCACCGCGACGGTGCCGTCGATGCCACGCTGATCGAGCAGGGGACGCAGGTCGTCCGGGAGGAAGTCGCGCTCGAGGGCGTGGAGGTCGTTCTCCGCGATCCACCCGTAGCGAGCCTCGTCGTAGGTCCAGAAGTGCTGGTGCGCGTCGATGGCCATGGGGTCTCACGGTAGCAAGTGCGCCGGAGCGGTTAGGCTGCACGTCGTCCCCCCCGACGCGACCCCTCGCCCCATCCAGCGCCCGTGAACCGACGACTCCTCCTCACCGCATCCCTCTGCGCCCTCGTCCTCTCGGCCTGCGGCGGCGGGGCCTCCGGCGCGTCCAGCGACGCCCTCCAGATCGCCGTCGTCCCCAAGGGCACGACCCACGAGTTCTGGAAGTCGGTGCACGCGGGCGCCAAGGCGGCGGCGAGGGACCTCGGGGTCGAGATCATCTGGAAGGGCCCGATCCGTGAGGACGACCGCGACGAGCAGATCCAGATCGTGGAGAACTTCGTGGTCCGCGGCGTGGACGGCGTGGTCCTCATGCCCATGGACCGCAAGGCCCTGGTGACGCCCGCCGAGGAGGCCGCGGGGCAGGGGATCCCGGTGGTGGTGGCGGACAGCGACCTCGACTGGGAGGGGCGCACGTCCTTCGTGGCCACCGACAACCGGCGCGGGGGCGAGCTCGCCGCCGAGGCGCTCGCGGAGATGATGGGCGGCGAGGGCGACGTCGTGATGCTCCGCTACCAGGAGGGCTCGGCCAGCACCTTCGAGCGCGAGGAGGGCTTCCTGGAGGCCATCGGCCGCTTCGACGCCATCAACGTGATCTCGTCCAACCAGTACGCCGGCGCCACGAACGAGGGGGCCTACCAGGCGTCGGAGAACCTGCTCAACAGCTTCGAGGCGGTGGACGGCATCTTCTGCCCCAACGAGTCCGCCGCCTTCGGGATGCTCCGCGCCCTCCAGGACGCGGGCCGCACGGACGCGGTCTCCTTCGTGGGCTTCGACGCCAGCGACAAGCTGGTGGAGGCCCTCCGCGCCGGCGAGATCGACGCCCTCGTGCTCCAGGACCCGGTCCGCATGGGCGACCTCGCGGTGCGGGCGTGCGTCTCGGCGGTGCGCGGGGAGCCGGTGGAGGCGAGGATCGACACGGGGGTCGTGGTGGTCCCCTCGTCGAAGATCGACGACCCCTCCGTCCAGGCCCTGCTCCAGCCCGACCTCTCCATCCTCGACGAGTGATGGAGTCCCCCGCCGTCCTGCAGCGGCAGCGCCCGCCCCGCCTCCGGATCGAGGGCGTCGCCAAGCGCTTCGGCGGCGTCCGCGCGCTCCGCGGGGTCGACCTCGAGGCCGACGTCGGGGAGGTCCACGCCCTGCTCGGGGAGAACGGCGCGGGCAAGAGCACCCTGATGAAGGTGGTCGCCGGGGCCGTGGCGCCCGACGAGGGGGCCCTCTGGATCGACGGGGCGCCCTTCGCGCCGGCGTCCCCCAGGGAGGCCCGTGAGCGGGGGGTCGCGATGATCTACCAGGAGCTCAACCTCTGCCCCCACCTGTCCGTGCTCGAGAACGTCACCCTCGGGCGCGAGGTGACGCGCCTCGGGGTGAAGCGCCACGGGGCGGCGCGTGCGCGCCTGGCCCAGGTGCTCGTGGACCTCGACGTGACGAGCTTCGACGCCGACAGCCTCGTCAGCGACCTGGGCCCCGGGGACCGGCAGCTGGTGGAGATCGCCCGGGCCCTCTGCCTCGACGCGTCCATCATCGTGTTCGACGAGCCGACGAGCTCGCTCTCCGCGCCCGACGTGCAGCGGCTCTTCCGGGTCACGCGGCGCCTCGCCGACTCCGGCGTGACCGTCCTCTGGATCAGCCACTTCCTCGACGAGGTCAAGGCCATCGGCAACCGCTTCACGGTCCTCCGCGACGGCGAGACCGTGGACCGCGGGGCCGTCCCGGAGACCTCCGTGGACGAGATGGTGACGGCCATGGCCGGCCGCTCGGTGGAGGAGACCTACCCGCGCAGCGACCGCGCCCCGGGGGAGGTCGTCCTCTCCGTGGAGGGCCTCTCGGGGGAGCGCGCCCCGACCGACGTGAGCCTGGAGCTGCGCGCCGGGGAGGTGCTCGGCGTCTTCGGGCTGGTGGGCGCCGGCCGCACCGAGACCCTGCGCTGCCTGTACGGCCTCGACCCCTCCAGCGGGGGCCGCGTGGCCCTGCGCGGGGCCCCCGTCCCCAGCCTCGACCCAGGCCGCTGGATCGACCTCGGCGTCGGCCTGCTCAGCGAGGACCGCGCCCGGGAGGGCGTGGCCCTGGACCTCTCGATCGCCGAGAACGTGACGCTCTCCAGCGTTCGCAGCCTCGCCGGACGCCTGGGCGCGGTGACGCGCCGCGCCAAGGAGGCGGCGGCGGAGCCCTGGCGGGAGCGCCTCTCCCTGCGGGCCAGCTCCACCCGCCAGGCCGTGCACGAGCTCTCCGGGGGCAACCAGCAGAAGGTCGCCATCGCGCGGCTCCTCGAGTGCGGCGTCGACGTCCTGCTGCTCGACGAGCCGACCCGCGGCATCGACGTGGGCGCCCGGGTCGAGGTGTACCGGCTCCTGGATCGACTCGCCGGCGAGGGCAAGGCCATCCTGATGGTCAGCAGCCACCTGCCCGAGCTCCTGGGGACCTGCGACCGCATCGCCGTGATGCACCGCGGCACCCTGGGCCCGGCCCGCCCCAGCCACGAATGGACGGAGGACGCCGCCCTCGCCGCGGCCACTGGAGGAGCACGATGACGGACGCCGACGCCCCGCCCCCCGCCGCCAGCGGCGCCGCCCGCCTGCGGCAGCTGGGAGACCTGCTGGGCCCCTTCATCGGGCTCTTCGTGGTCGTGGCCCTGTTCGCCGTGGTGGCCCCCGAGGGCTTCCTGTCGGTGTTCAACGCCAAGACCATCGCGACCCAGACGGTCATCGTCGGGCTCGCGTCCATCGGCGCCACCTTCGTGATCCGCTCCGGGGGCATCGACCTCTCCGTGGGCTCCGCCATCGCGCTCGCCTCCGTGGTGACGGCCCTCGCCATGAAGGCCGGCCTCGGCGAGCTCCCCTCCGCGGCCCTCGGCGTCGCCGCCGGCGCCGGCGTCGGCGCGGTGAACGGCGGGCTCGTGACCCTGCTCAAGCTCCCCCCGTTCATCGTGACCCTCGGCACCCTCGGGGCTGCCCGGGGCGCCGCGAAGTGGCTCGGCGACGAGCAGAAGGTGGACGCGCCGAGCGGCTGGCTGAAGCAGTTCATGTCGAAGAATCCGGACCTCCCCGGCGGGCTCAGCGACGTGCTCCCCAGCTGGCTCGTGCTCGCCCCGGGGGTCTGGCTCATGGGCCTGTCCGCCGTGGCCGCCGCGTTCCTCCTGCGCCGGAGCGTCTTCGGCACCTGGACCACGGCGATCGGCTCCAACGAGGCCACAGCGCGGCTGTGCGGGGTGCCCGTGGAGCGGACCAAGTTCGCGATCTACGTCCTCGCCGGGGCCACGGCGGGCCTCGCTGGCGTGCTCCAGTTCGGCCGGCTGACGGTCGGCGACCCCACCACCGCCATGGGCAAGGAGCTCGACGTGATCGCCGCCGTGGTGATCGGCGGCGCGTCCCTGTCCGGCGGCACCGGCACGATCCTCGGCGCCATGATCGGGGCCTTCCTGATGGCGACGCTCGCCAACGGCTGCAACCTCTCCGGGGTCCCCAACTACGTCCAGGAGATCCTGATCGGCGGCATCATCGTCGGCGCCGTGGCCCTGGATGGGATCCGGCACGGCCGCCGCAGGACCTGAGGGTCTCCGAATCGAGAACCGGGGACCCGCGGGCCCCGCTCCAGGGCGCCGGCGCCCCCTCGGGGGCCGCGAACCGCTACATTCGGTCGCATGCGCTCCGACCTCGAAATCGCCAGGGACGTCACCCTCCGCCCCATCCAGGACGTGGCCAGCGAGTACGGCTTCGACGCCGACCAGCTGGAGCCCTACGGCCGCTTCATGGCCAAGGTGGACCACAAGCTGGCCGACGACCCGGGAGCCGCGAGCTCCAGGTACGTGGTGGTCACCGCGATCACGCCGACCCCGGCGGGAGAGGGGAAGACGGTCCACACCGTCGGCCTCTCCCTGGCGCTGAACAAGCTCGGCAAGAAGGCGGCCTGCGCGATCCGGCAGCCCTCCATGGGCCCGGTCTTCGGGATCAAGGGCGGCGCCGCGGGCGGCGGCCACAGCCAGGTGGTCCCCATGGAGGACTTCAACCTGCACCTGACCGGTGACTTCCACGCGGTCACGGCCGCGAACAACCTGCTGGCGGCGGCGATCGACGCGTCGATCCTGCTGGACAACCCCCTGGACATCGACCCGGCGAGCGTCACCTGGCGCCGGGTGCTCGACGTGAACGACCGGGCCCTGCGCCAGGTCACCTCCGGCCTCGGCGGGCCTAAGAACGGCGTCCCCCGGGAGACCGGCTTCGACATCACCTCCGCCTCGGAGGTGATGGCCATCCTCGGGATGAGCAGCGACCTGGCCGACGTCCGGCGCCGCCTCGGGCGCATCGTCATCGGGTCCAACCGCGCGGGGGACCCGGTCACGGCCGACGACCTCGAGGTGGCGGGCGCCATGGCCGCGATCCTCCAGCGGGCCATCGACCCCACCATCATGCAGACCACGGAGGGGACCCTCGCCTTCGTCCACACCGGCCCGTTCGCGAACATCGCCCACGGCAACTCGTCGATCGTGGCGGACCGCGTCGCCCAGGGACACGTGGACTACCTCGTCACCGAGGCGGGCTTCGGCGCGGACATGGGCGCGGAGAAGTTCTTCGACATCAAGTGCCGCGCGTCCGGCATGAAGCCGGACGCGGTGCTCCTCGTCGCGACGATCCGCGCCCTGAAGGTGCACTCCGGGCGCTACACCATGCGCCCCGGCCGCCCCCTGCCCGAGGAGCTCTTCCAGGAGAGCGTCGAGGCGGTCCGCGAGGGCTGCTCCAACCTGGAGGCGCAGGTGCGCAACGTGTGCGGCTACGGCGTCCCCGTCGTGGTCGCGATCAACCGCTTCCCCACCGACACCGAGGCCGAGATCGAGGTGGTCCGAGAGCGCGCCCTCGCGGCCGGCGCCCGCGCCGCGGAGGTCAGCGAGGTCCACGCCCGCGGCGGCGAGGGCGGGGCGGCGATCGGTCAGGCCATCATCGACGCGGCCGAGTCGGGGGAGGCGGACTTCAAGCTGCTCTACCCCGACGACGCTCCGCTCGCCGAGAAGATCGAGACCCTGGCGCGCCGGATCTACGGCGCCGGCTCGGTGGAGTTCGCTCCCGCGGCCCGCAAGACCCTCGAGCGCCTCGAGGCCCAGGGCTACGGGTCGCTGCCGATCTGCATGGCCAAGACCCAGTACAGCCTCAGCCACGACGCCAAGCTCAAGGGCGCCCCCGAGGGCTTCGCGTTCCCGGTCCGGGAGGTGCGGCTGGCCGCCGGCGCGGGGTTCGTCGTGGCCTACGCCGGGACGATCATGACCATGCCCGGCCTGGGGCGGACGCCCGCCTACAAGCAGGTGGACATCGACGAGAACGGGGACGTCCTGGGGCTCTTCTGAGATCCCGGCAGGGTCCCCAGCCGACTCCTCGGCCGACGCCTCCGCCGGGCCCTCCCCCTGGCTCCACCCGGGGGTCCCCCGGAGGCCCTCCTGAAGGCCCTTGGAGCGGCGCGTCCCTGAGCACCTGGCCGGGCGGCGGGGCCCCCTGGGGGGGCCGTTCGAGCCCTCGCCGAGGCGCCTGAAGGGCCGCTGCAGGCCCCTCCAGGGGGTCCTGAGGCGGGAATGACGCCCTCCCAGGACGGCCCGTGTCCCGGCTCCTGGAAGGGCCCTCGATGGGCCCTCAAGGGATCAGCGGATCGCGCCGATAACGCCTGAACGAGGTCCCAGAGGACCGCCTGCCACCACCAGCGCGCCCCCCCGCGCCGCCCTCGCACCGAGGTCCGCCACCGATGCTCCGCAACCACAAGCAGTCCGGCTTCACCCTGATCGAGCTGATGATCGTGATGGCGATCATCGCGATCGTCGCCGCCATCGCGATCCCCAAGCTGGTGACCGCCAGGATCTCCGCCAACGAGAACGCCACGATCTCGACCCTGCGCTCCATCTCGACGGCGCAGCAGAACATGATCGCCAGCGTCACCATCGACACCGACATCGACGGCGGCGGCGAGGCGGGCTACTTCGGCGAGCTGTCCGGCGAGACGCCGGTCCGCGTCTGGTCCTCCCTCGGGACGGGGATCGGCGCCGCAGGCGACAGCGCCCAGCCCTCCTTCCTCTCCAAGGAGTTCGCCAACGTCTTCTCCGACAACGGGGACGGCGTGATCGAGCGCAACGGCTACTACTTCAAGATGTTCCTCCCGGACAGCAGCCCGGTGCCCCCCGTGGCGGGGCTCCCGGAGCTCGAGACCGGCGGCGCCAACCCGGCCGGCATGCCCGGCGGCGCGAACTGCGAGCTGATGTGGTGCTGCTACGCGTGGCCGGCCCAGATCAACCGCACCGGGCGGCGCGCCTTCATGATCAACCAGGTCGGTGACGTCGTCGCCACCCAGAACATGACCAGCCAGGCGGGCGGCGCCTACGACGGCCTCAACCGCTCCCCCGAGTTCGACGCCGCGTACTCCCTGGCCGGCGACATGAGCTCCGACGTGGCCCTCGCGGCCTCCGGGCTGACCGCCCAGGACGGGCTCGTCTGGACGCCCGTGGGCAACTGACGGCCTAGCGCCGGTCCAGCAGCCCGAGCCGGCTGCGCCTCCAGCCGAGCAGCGGCTTGAAGCTCAGGCCCACGGTGGTCCCGCCCTCGCCGGCGCGGTCCTGGACGAGCATGTCCAGGACGAAGTCGTGGCCGAAGCGGCGCAGGACGAACTCGGTCAGCAGCGGCCGGTCGTCACGCAGGTCCAGGCTGTAGCGAGCCTCGACCTCCCACTTGGGGTCGATCAGCCACCGCCCCGCGACCCCGGCGGTCTCGTAGAGCTCCTGGCGGTCGATGGCCCGCCCCTGGCCGTAGCTGAACTCCATCAGGAACACGTCCGTGGGCCGGATGGCGAGGGTGCTGCGCGTGTAGGTCCGCTGCGTGTCGTCGAGGTCGTACCGGCCGTCGTGGAGGATGCCGATCTGCCCGTCGCCGCCGCCGTAGCCGGTGATGTAGCGACCGAGGGTCCCGAGCTCCCGCTGCTCCTCCGCGTCGCCCTCACGGTCCTTGCGGAGGGTCGCGCGCACGTCGAGGTCGAGGGTCTCGAAGGTCCCGGGGCGCTGCCAGAGGGCCCGGAGGCCCGCCTCGTACCGGTCGCCGTCGATGGGCTCCTCGGTGCGATCGAAGGGGATCAGCTCCCCGCCCTGCTGGTCGTACCAGACGTCCGTCGCCGCGGAGATCCGCGGCGCCAGCGCGTGCAGGTACCCGCTGTCCGTGACCTTGTGGAGGGCGGTGGAGAGCTCCATCCCCGTGATGGCCGCGCCGCGCACCGGGTCGTCGGCGTCGTCGTCCAGGGCCTCCGTCCACGCCGTCCCGCGCACCTCGGCGAAGGGGGTCGCGCGCACCCCGCCGAGCCCGGTCTGGAGGGGGACGGACACGCGCTGCACGAGGTCCGCGCGGCCGGCCTCGGCGTCGCCGATCCCGAGCTGGGCCCCGCCGGGGAGGTCGGAGAAGAGGTCCTGCTTCGCGATCCCCTCCCGGCGCCGGAAGTACCCCGCCTCGAAGGAGCCGCCGTACAGCACGGGGACGCCCAGCAGGTCGCCCACCGACCGCTCCCCGCGGTACGCGAGGAAGGAGGGCAGCTCCTCCTTCTGGCTCCGGAAGGAGTTGATGCGCTTCTGGACGCCCGCCGCCAGGTAGTCGGCGCCGAGGGCCTTGCGCCAGCGCACGAAGGTGTCCCGCTGGTCGAAGCGCTGGAACTCCCGCTCGTAGAACTCGGACTGCACCCCGGGGTCGGTCTGCGAGGAGACGGCCACGTCGACCCACTCGCCGCGCACGATCGGGTAGCGGGCGCGCACGTAGCCGAACAGTCGCAGCCGGTCGCGCTCGTCCTGGGGGACGCGCACCGTGCCCCGGTCCCGGCCGCTGTCGGGGATCCCCCCGACGAAGGAGTCCACGCGGAAGTCCTCGCCCGGGTCGTCCCCCGGCTCGTGCTCCCGCAGCCGGAGGCCGAGCCCGAGCAGGGGTCCCCGGTCCCACAGGTAGCTGGCGGAGGTGTCCCACTTGCCCTCGACCAGGTCGGGGTTCATGCCGAGCCGCTCGCCGATCCACGAGCCGAGCCCGCCCACGTCGAAGCGGAAGGCCGCCCCGAGCGTCGCGCCGAAGCGCGCCGTCTGCGCCACCGCGATGTCGCTCAGGGGCGTGACCTCCCCCGCCTCGTTCTCGAACCCCTCGACCCCGAAGTCCTCGTCGAGGACGACGTTCCCGATGGAGGGCAGGGGCATGCCGAGGCCCCCCTGGAACCGGATGCGGTTCCCGCGGGCCGAGAACCGCCAGCGGCCGTCCTCCCTCGGCGAGAGGGCGAAGCGCCGCGTCCGCACGACGAAGTGCGGCTGCTCGTGGCTGCAGGTGGTCATCGTCGCCTCCCTGGCCACCAGCTCACCGAGCTCGTTGGTCTCCAGCCGGTCGGTCCGGATCCGCAGGGGCGAGGCCTTCCCGTCGGTCTTGAGGGCGTACGACAGCTCGATCTCCTCGGCCCAGGCCGTCGCCCGCGGCAGGTCCACGTAGACGCGCTCCCCCACCGCGGCCCGGGCGTCGTCCCGCACGACCTCGAAGCCGCCCTCGATGTAGATGGAGCGGAGGAAGCGGCCGTACTCCTCCGACTGCAGGTCGAAGAGCAGCTCCGCCAGGAAGTTCGGCCGGCTCCGACCCGAGGTGCGCCCCGGCGGCTCGTCGGCGAAGTCGGGCTCGGGGGTGCCGCGGTAGGCGAGGTCCCCGCGCGCCTTCCAGCGGGCGCGGTCCAGGAAGAGGGCGAGGAAGTCCGCGCGCGCGCTGTCCGCGCCGGCCTCGATGGTCGGCGCGTTCACGGTCACGAGGATCTCGTCGTCGACCACCTGGGACTCGATCCCCACGAAGCTCATGGCGAAGGGCGCGCCGCCGTCCGCGCCGACGCCCTCGAGGCGGCCCCGATGGGCGAAGAGCAGGTAGTCGGTGAGGTCCAGCTCGATGGACTCCGCGGAGACCGCGGCGCCCGGGAGCTGCAGGGTCGCCGGGCTCCCCTGGAGCCGGACCCAGCGCCCGTCGAACTCCCCGAGGTCCCCGCGCAGGACGCGGCCGCCGCCGAGGTCGAGCTCGAAGCCGACGAGCTCGACCTCGTCGGGCTCCTGGGGACCTCCGAGTCCGTGGGGAGCAGGCACGGGCTCGTACGGCCCGAGGGTCCGCGACGGCCCGCGGGCCTCCTGCAGAGGCAGCGTGATCCGGCCCGCGCGAATGGAGACGTCCTGGCCCTCGGCGTTCCGGCCGGTCCCGACGACCGGCGCGTCGGCGCTGCCGAGGAGCGAGGCCTGCTCCCGCGTCGCCTCGAGGAGCGCCCCCGAGAGGCGGCTCACGGTGATGCCGCCCAGGTCCACCAGCGGGCGCTGCCCGTCGACCTCGAGGACCGGCTGCTCGGCCCGCATCTCCGATCGGGTGAAGTCCACCGAGCGCGCGGTGAGCGCGTACCCGCCGTTGCCGTCGGGCAGGGTCCCCGTCGCGCGCACGCGCTTGCCGGGCTCCGCGCCGAGCCGCCCCTGACGCCCGTCCACGAGCACGAACGTGTCGCCTCGGCCGAGGATGGGCGGCCGCCCCGGCGCCATGCGGACCGTGGTCTCCACGTCCCCCGTGGCCGTCAGGGACGAGCCGAGTAGCGCCGCCTCGCGGTCCACGGCGGTCATGGGCGCCGAGAGCCCGAGCAGCCCATCCGCCTCGAGGCGCGCCGCCGAGAGCTCCGCGGTCAGGCCGCCGCCCTCGAAGCGGCCGCGCGTGACCTCGTCGGCCTCGAGGAAGAAGGGGGCCCGCTGCTCCTCCGTCTCGGCGCCGCGGCGGAGGTGGGCGGCGGCCGCCTCCAGCTCCCAGGAGGAGAGGACCTCGAGCGGCCCGTTGGCGGTCAGGGACCGGATGAGCACCGACACGTCCCCGGTCGCCCGGAGCTCCGCGGGCCGGGCGCGGTCGATGGCTCGCTGGACCCCGGGGCCCCCGAGGGCGACGCCGTCGAACCAGACCCGCTCGGCGCTGAACCGCGAGGACTCGACGGGGCTGTCGAAGGTCGCCTCGCGCACGCCGCCGAGCTCGAAGCGGAAGGTCGACCGCTCGGGCGCCCCTCCCTCGGCCGCCTGCCGCTCGCCGCGCAGGCTGTCGCTGTCGAGCCGCCAGGTCCCGTCGACGCCCTGCAGCTCCGCGCGCACCCCGCCCTCCGCGAGGAAGTCGCCGGGGGTCAGGGTGATCCTCCGGGCCTGCACCTCCCCGGCCCGGACGCCGGCGGCGTCCTCGGCCGCCTCCAGCAGGTCCTCGCCCTCCGGCACGAGGTCCAGCACCACAGGGTCCCCCGGGCTCCCCTCCAGCAGGACCTCGGACCGGCCGCGCACCCTCGCCCTCGGGGAGCGCACCTCGCCCCACAGGGACTGGTACGCGACCCCGCCCGTGGCGACGAGGGACTCGGCCGCCACGTCCACCTGCTCCACGGCGTCCGCGGAGAGGCGGTGGGCCCCCTCGCCGAGCACCTCGAGGTCGAACTCGCGGGCCTCGTCGATGAACCAGCGCTCGTCGACCAGGCGCGCCGTGAGGCCGCCCCGAGCCTCCGCCTGGTAGAGGCCGTCCCCGAGCCTGGCGTTCACCGTGCTCGGCCCCTCGGCGGCCAGCTGCACGCCGCCGCCGTCGTAGGTGGCGAGGACCGACTCGGAGGCGAGCTGCCCCTCCACCGAGGTCGCGCGCACGCCGCCGCTCAGGAGGACGGTCGCCCCGGAGCCGTCGGAGCGCCCGCTCCCGCGGGCCTCGTTCTCGAAGGTGATGGACCCGCCGCGGTCGGCCGCCGCAAGCTCGCCCGGACCGACGAACAGGAAGCGCTGCGCCGCGCTCCCCTCGGACGGCTGGCCCTCGGGCGTGAGGTCGCAGGTCACCGGGCCCGCGCCGCTCAGCTCGAGCCGCAGTTCCTCCCCGTCCCCGTCCACCACGCAGGTGACGCGCGGCTCGCCGGTGATCCGGACGGTCACGGGCCGGGCTCCCTCGAACTCGATCCGCCCCTGCTGCCCCCTGAACCGATCGCGCCCCCGCCGCACCTCGATGCCGGCGCCCGCCCGGGCCTCCAGGACCCGCGCGGGCTGCCCCTCACCCGCGAGCGCGAGGTCCACCTCGACGAACCCGGCCCGGACGGAGACCGACTCGCCGGACGCCCCGTCGTCGCCCTGGTCCCCGAGGACGAGGTCGACGCCGCCGTCGGCGCGGACGCGGACGCGGCGGGTGGCGTCGACCTCGGACTCGGGGCTGCTGACGATGTTGAGCTGGCCGTCGTCCCGGGTGCGGACGCGGGCCACGCGGCCCTCCCCGAGCTCCAGGGTCACGTCCGCCCCGCCCTCGAAGGAGAGGCTGCCCACGAGCCCCAGCCCCACGAGCCCCCGGCCCGTCCCCTGGATGTCCCGGGTGCTGAACGTCACGAGGTCGTCGTCCACGGACCGCAGCTCCTCGAGGGCCAGCTTGGCGTCGAGCCGCGCCGCCTCCAGGGTGAGCGGGGCCAGGGGCGAGTTCATGAACTGCCGGACGACGACCCCCTCCAGGCGGACGTCGAGGTCCTCGTCGAACTCGAGCCCCAGGTCCTCCGCCACGAGCTCGAGGAAGCCCTTGGCGGCCTCGATGCTGTTGATGCGCGGCTCCTCGGCGCGGGGCGCGCCGGTGACCACGAAGGACTCCACCAGCACGTCGGTCAGCTCGTAGCGCGTCCCCTTCTCGTCCGTCGGCTGCATGTCCGAGGTGACGAGCACGATGCGGGGCTCCCCCGCCCGGCGCGGCGGCAGGTTCGTGCGCTGGGCGCCGCTGGTGACCACCCGCTCCCCCTCGAGGAGCGGGGTGCGGTCGTCCTCCGGGCCCGTGTCCGCGCCCTGCTCGGCCCCATCCTCCGGCCCTCCTTCAGGCCCTCCTTCCGGGGGCACGAAGGGCGGGATCGTGGACTCCGCCGGCCGCTCCACGTCCCGGACGGCCTGCCGCTCCTCGCTCTCGAGCTGCCGCTGCCGCTCCAGGAACCAGAGCACCGACCCACCGAGGCCGAAGACCAGGGCGAAGATGACCAGGCGACGCACGGGGCCGTCCTAGATCCCGACCTCGATCAGGTCCTGGACGTCGAGCAGCCCCACCGGGCGCCGCTCGGCGTCGATGACCGGCGCGTTGTCGATGCGGTTCTCGCGCAGCAGTCGGTGCGCGTCCACGGCGAGGTCGTCGGGCGCGAGGACCTTGGGCTCGCTCGCCATGAACTCGTCGATGGGGCGCTCCAGGTGGCCGAAGTCCCCGCGCTCCAGGAGGCGGCGGAGGTCGCCGTCGGTGAAGATCCCGGCGAGCCGCCCCTCGCCGTCCACCACGAGGGAGGCGCCCGGCCGCCCCGGGGTGCGCGAGGTCTGGATCAGGGCGTCGGCGACCGAGGTCCCCGCGGAGACCAGGGGCAGGCTGTCCCCCTTGCGCATCACCTCGTCCACGCGCAGCAGGCTGCGGCCGAGGCTCCCGCCGGGATGGAAGCGCGCGTAGTCGCGGGGGCCGAACTCCCGCTCCTCGAGGACCGCCATCGCGAGGGCGTCCCCGAGCGCCAGCATGACCGTGGTGCTCGCGGTCGGCGCGAGGCGCATGGGACAGGCCTCCTCGACGCGCCCGATGTCGAGCACGCAGTCGGAGTAGCGCCCCAGGGTCGAGTCGGGCCGGCCCGTGAGCCCGATCAGGGGGACGCCGAGCTTGCGGACCGCCCCCATGACCATGTTGACCTCGGCGGTCTCCCCCGAGTTCGACATGGCGAGGACGAGGTCCTCCTGCCGCACGCGGCCCAGGTCGCCGTGGAGGGCCTCCGCGGGGTGCAGGAAGAAGGACGGGGTCCCCGTGCTCGCCAGGGTCGCCGAGATCTTCTGGCCGATGAGCCCCGCCTTGCCCATGCCGGTCACGACCACCTGCCCGCGGCACCCCAGGACCAGGGCGACGGCCGCCCCGAAGGCCCCGTCGGCCCCCTCCGTCCCCGTTCGCAGCCGCTCCGCGAGCCGGGCGATGGCCGCGGCCTCCTGCTCGAGCACCTCGGCGCCCCGCGCCGAGGGCGCCCTCTGGTCATCCTGCGTCATGCGGCGGTCGGGCCCTGGACCCGCGGGGAGGGGCCCGGGAGGGGCCACGGCGCCGATTCTACGGACGAGACGAGACGGGGGACAAGGATCGGGGAACCTCGATCGGCGCGGCGGGTTCCTTGGGGTACGACCGATGGTGGTCCAGGAGGGGGGGGACGCCTCCCCTGAAGGACCGCCCGAGCACCGCCCCTCGCCGGCAACGATTCCATGACGATCACCTGGAGCGCCTCCTCCGCCGCCGCCCTGGCCCGCGCCGCCGCGCTGGCCGTCGCCGCCCTGACCGCCGCCTCCCTCCAGCCGGCGGAGGCCCTCCCCCAGCAGGAGCGCGGCCGCTCCCTGCAGCGGCTCATCGCCCGCTTCGACGAGAACCTCGACGGCAAGATCAGCCGGGACGAGTTCCCGCGGGGCGCGCGCTCGTTCCGGCGGTTCGACCGGAACGGCGACGGCTTCCTGAGCGAGGAGGACATGGAGCCCTCGAAGGCGCAGGACGCCGCGCCGGCTGCGCCGGTGGAGCGCCGCCCCCCCACCGACGAGGAGGTGGAGTTCTTCGAGACGCGCGTCCGGCCCGTGCTCGCCGAGAGCTGCTACTCCTGCCACGCGGAGACCTCCCCCCGGATCCGCGCCCGGCTCAAGGTGGACTCCCTGCACGGGCTCCTAGAGGGCGGGGTGTCGGGGCCGGCGCTGGTGCCCGGCGACGTGGAGGGCTCGGCCCTGATCGAGGCCGTGCGCTACGAGGACCCGACCTTCGCCATGCCCCCCAGCGAGAAGCTGGAGGAGGACCAGATCCGTGACCTCGAGCGCTGGGTCGCCATGGGCGCCCCCTGGCCGGAGGGGCCCGAGCCGTCGATGACCATGGTCTCCGTCCGTGACTCGGCGGGCGGCGAGTCCCTGGAGCGCGAGATCGACCTGGAGGAGGCCCGGGAGTTCTGGGCCTTCCAGCCCGTCCGCCGGCCCGAGGCGCCGGAGAGCTCGAAGGACCGCTGGTCGTGGAGCGACATCGACCGCTTCCTCCACGCCGACATGCAGGAGCGAGGCGTCCGCCCGGTCGGGGACGCCGACCGCGAGACGTGGCTCCGCCGGGTGACCTTCGACCTCACGGGCCTGCCGCCGACGCCCGAGGAGCAGGCGGCCTTCGCCGCCGACCGCTCGTCCGGCGCCCACGAGAAGGTGGTGGACCGCCTGCTGGCCTCCGAGGCGTACGGCGAGCGCTTCGGCCGGCACTGGCTCGACGTGGCGCGCTTCGCCGAGTCCAGCGGCCGGGAGAGCAACGTCCTCTACCCCCACGCCTGGCGCTACCGGGACTTCGTCATCGACGCGATGAACGAGGACCTGCCCTTCGACGAGTTCCTCGTGAAGCAGCTGGCGGGCGACCTCCTGGAGGCGGACGGGCCGGACGAGCGCGCGGAGAACCTCGTGGCCACCGGGTACCTGGCGGTGGGCCCCAAGAGCCACTCGAGCCGCGACCCCAGGGAGTTCGCCCTCAACCTCGTGGACGAGCAGATCGACGCCATGTCCCAGGGGATGCTGGGCATGACCATCTCCTGCGCACGGTGCCACGACCACAAGTTCGACCCGTTCCCCATCGAGGACTACTACGCCCTCGCCGGGATCTTCCTCAGCACGGAGACGCGCTTCGGCACCCACGTGGGCGCGCGCAACAACCACGCGTCGGACCTGCACGAGCTCCCGGCGGCCGCCGACGTCGTGAACGGCCCCAGGCTCGAGCCCGACATGCGGCGGCTCCTGGAGCGGGCGCTCCAGCGGACCGAGCCCGAGCCCATGGCCCCCATGAGCGGCGGCCGGATGCGGCGCAGCGAGATGGACGCCGACGCGCGCGCCGCGGCGCGGCGCGCCCGCATCCAGCGGCAGCAGCACACCATGCTCGACGAGCTCCTCTCCCGCTTCGGGGAGGACGGCGAGCCCCTCGCGAGCAACCGGCTCGCCATGGGGGCGGCCGACGGCACGGCGCGGGACGTGGCCGTCCTCCGCCGCGGAGAGCTCTCCCAGCCCGGCGCCGTCGTGGAACGCGGGATCCCCAGCGTCTTCCCCGAGAGCGAGACCCTCGCGCTCGGCGAGGGGAGCGGGCGGCTCGAGCTGGCGCGCTGGGTGGCCTCCGACGACAACCCGCTGACCGCGCGGGTCTGGGTCAACCGGGTCTGGCTCCACCTCTTCGGCGCGGGGATCGTCCGCACCCCCGACAACTTCGGGGCGGGCGGCCAGCGGCCCGACCACCCCGAGCTGCTGGACTGGCTGGCCGCCGAGTTCGTGGCCTCCGGCTGGTCCACGAAGGCGCTCGTGAAGCAGATCACCCTCTCCCACGCCTACCGCCTCGACAGCGCCCACGACCGGGGCAACCACCGCGTGGACCCGGACGTCGTGAGCCTGTGGCGCATGCCGGAGCGGCGCCTCGAGGCCGAGGCGATCCGCGACGCCATGCTCCAGGCGACGGGCCAGCTGGACCGGCGACGCCCGGACGGGTCCCGGATCGGTGTGACCGAGGGCGCGCTCCAGCGGGAGGCCCTCGCGGAGCTCCTCACCGACGAGCAGCCGGTCCGCTCCGTCTACCTCCCCAGCCCCCGCGGCTTCGCGGTGGACTCCCTCGACGTGTTCGACGCGCCGGACGCCTCCGTCGTCGCGGGGGACCGCGACGAGACGAGCGTCGCGACCCAGGCGCTCTTCATGATGAACAACGAGGACGTCCTGCGCGCCGCGGACGCGCTCGCCGGGGAGCTGCTCGCCCTCGAGGGCACCGAGCGGGAACGGATCGAGCACGCCTACCGGCTGACGCTCGGCCGGAAGCCCACCTCCTCGGAGGCCCAGGCGATCTCCCGCTTCCTGCGGGAGTACGAGCGGATGAGCCCGGAGCCCGAGCGGGAAACGGGCCGGCGGCGCTGGCGCGCGCGGCGCGATCGAGAGGAGGCTCCGGCGCTCGCCGTCCAGCCCCCGGAGCGCGCCGCCTGGTCGGCCCTCGCCCAGTCCCTGTTCCAGACGGCCGAGTTCCGGACCCTCTACTGAGCCCGGAGGGCTGCCACAGATGCATCACCACCAGTACGCCACCAGCCGCCGCGACGCCCTGCGGATGCTCTCCTCGGGCTTCGGCATGCTCGCCCTGCGCGGCATCGCCTCCGCCCAGGAGCCCCGGCCCCACTCGGCGCAGGTTCAGTCGGCGCGGATCCCCGCGCGGGCCAAGCGGGTCATCTTCCTCTGCATGAGCGGGGCCCCCTCCCACGTGGACACCTTCGACCACAAGCCGAAGCTGGCCGAGCGCGACGGGGCGAGCCTCTCCGGCTTCCGGCAGGGGTCCAAGCTCATGGCCTCCCCGTGGGGCTTCCAGCCCGGCGGGAAGAGCGGGCTCATGATCTCCGAGCTGCTGCCGGAGATCGGCAAGCAGGCGGACCACCTCTGCCTGCTCCGGGGCATGCACACCGACGTCCCGGCCCACGCCCAGGCGACCACCAAGCTGCACACCGGCAGCTTCCAGTTCGTCCGCCCCTCCATGGGCGCCTGGAGCCTGTACGGCCTCGGCACGGAGAACGAGAACCTGCCCGGCTTCGTCACCCTGAACCCTCCCGGCGCCCGGGGCGGGGCCCAGAACTACGGGAGCTCCTTCCTCCCCGCCACCTTCCAGGGCATGCCCATCAAGGTGGACGGCGCGGGCGGCGGCGGCCGGCGCCGGCAGAGCTCGGACCCCGTGGCCGACATCCGCAACCCCCGCCAGTCGGGCGAGCAGCAGCGCGCCCAGCTGGACCTGGTGAAGAAGCTGAACGAGTCCAACGCCCGGCGGCGCCGGGGCAGCGACGAGATCGAGGCGGTCATCCAGTCCTACGAGCTGGCCTTCCGGATGCAGAGCGAGCTCCCCGAGCTCCTCGACATCTCGAAGGAGAAGCAGCGGACCCTCGACGCCTACGGCATCGGGGCGCCCGAGACCGACACCTTCGGGCGCCAGTGCCTGATCGCCCGCCACCTGGCGGAGTCCGGCGTCCGCTTCATCGAGGTCGGCATGGGGGGCTGGGACCACCACCGCAACCTGCGCGAGGACCTGCCCGCCAAGTGCCGGCAGATCGACCGGCCGATCGCCGCGCTGCTGGCGGACCTGGCGAGCTCGGGGCTCCTCGAGGAGACCCTGGTCGTCTGGAGCGGCGAGTTCGGCCGCACGCCCTACGCCCAGAACGGGGACGGCCGCGACCACAACAACCGGGGGTTCACCTCCTGGATGGCCGGCGGCGGCGTGAAGGGCGGCTTCTCCTACGGCGCCACGGACGAGAACGGCATCGAGGCGGTGGAGGGGCGCGTGTCGATCCACGACTGGCACGCGACCATCCTCCACGTCCTGGGGCTCGACCACGAGCGCCTCACCTACCCGTACGCCGGCCGGGACTTCCGCCTGACCGACGTGCACGGCGAGGTGGCCAGGGACATCCTCGCCTGAGCGCTGGCACGTCCCCCCGCAGAGCGGGAGGGGCCGCCGCCGCCGTTCCCGGCGGATCAGCCCTTGCGAGGCACCTGGAAGCCGTCACGGTAGGCGCCGCGCATGAGGGCGTCGGCCTCGACGTCGCCCACGTAGCGCTGCTCCTCCGGGTCCACGGCGAGCACGCGGCCGAAGGTCGGCCGCTCCCGGTCGAGGTCCACGCCGTTGGCCTCGAGGTGCGCGGCGAAGCGACGGGCCGCGTCGGCCGCCTCGGGGTCGCCGCCGAGGGTGCGCTCGATGGCCCCCATGGAGTCCTCCCCGCCCAGCTGGTAGGAGTCGTTGGCGAGGTGGCAGTAGGCCGCCGAGAGATGCCCCTCGTTCACGTCCGCGTTCAGCAGCTCGGGGTCCCGCGCGCGCACCGCCGCGATGAAGTTCGCGAAGTGGTCGCCGCCGCCCTCCCAGCGGCGGATCTCCTTGCCGTCACGGTCGTAGGCGACGGCGCGGCCGTAGTTCGAGCTGATGGCGAGGCGCCCGTCCTCCGCGTGGAGGATGGAGCCGATGGTGAGGCCGAACTCCCGGGGCATGTTCCGCCCCCACAGGTCGCCCTCCTGGGAGGCCAAGTCCTTCGGCAGGCCCCGCACCTCGAAGATCATCGGCGCCGGCTCCAGGTCGTAGAAGGCGAACATCGTGTTGGGCGTGGTGCCGTTGTCCATGTAGCCGAAGCGGCCGCCCACGGCGACGACCCGGCGCGGCAGCGCGCTCACGCCGAGCATCCGGCGGCAGAGGTCCACCTGGTGGACGCCCTGGTTGCCGAAGTCCCCGTTGCCGAAGGGCCACTGCCAGTGCCAGTCGTAGTGGTACTGGCGGCGCATGACGGGCCCCGCCTCCCGCGGGCCGGACCAGAGGTCGTGGTTGACCCCGGACGGCGGGTCCTGGGGGCCGTCCACGAGCCCGATGCTCTTGCGGGGCTTGTAGCAGAGGCCCTGCGCGTAGCGCGGCGCGCCGATCCCGCCGGCGTCGAGCCAGGCGATCGACTCCTGGACCGCGCGGTGGGAGCGGCTCTGCATGCCCGACTGGACGATGCGGCCGGTGCGCGCCGCCACCTCGACCATCCGCTTGCCCTCCCAGATGTTGTGGCTCACCGGCTTCTCCACGTACACGTCCTTGCCCGCCTCGCAGGCCCAGATCGTGTGGAGCGCGTGGAGGTGGTTGGGGGTGGCGAGGGACACCACGTCGACGTCGTCCCGCGCGAGCATGTCGCGCACGTCCTCGAAGGCCGCCACCTTGCGGTCGGCCTTGCTGACCCCCGGCTCGAGCTCGGCCGCTCGGCGCTCGAGGACGCCCGCGTCCACGTCGCACAGGGCCACGACCTCGACGCCCTCCAGGCGCTTGAAGCCCTGGATGTGGTTCCCGCCCCGGCCCCGCAGGCCCACGACCCCGACGCGGATCACCCCCTCCTGGCGGCGCCCCCCAAGCGCGAGGGCGGGCGCGGCCACCAGGCCTGCAGCGGCGGCGGTGGCGGTGACGGTGGCGCCGCGGAGGACGTCTCGGCGGTGGAGTTTCGAGGGGGTCGAGCTCATGGGGAGTGCGGGGGGCCGGAGGAGGCCGGAGAGGGGGAGGTCGGTGGACGGGGGTGGTTGGACGCTCAGTCGAGGGGCTCGATGGTGCCCTCGAAGTCGATGGCGATGACGCTGACGGCGGGATCGGGCGCCGCGCCCGAGACCCTCAGGTCGAGGCCGCGCTCGGTGGCGGTGACCTGCACCGGCGCGTCGGGCCGCGCGAGCAGGGTCGCGCCGGTCGGCGAGAGGCGCGCGCCCCGGAGCTCGAGGGCGCCGTCCTCGGGCCAGCGGTACACGTGGACGTAGAGGCGGCGTCGCTCAGGGTCCCAGGTGGTGCGCCCGAAGGGCTGCGCGCCGAAGGGGCTCTTGTTGGTCCCGTAGATCGCCTCACCGTTGACCTTCAGCCAGCGGCCCATGGCCTCGAGGCGCTCCACCTCGAACGCCGCGAGCGTCCCGTCCGCCTTCGGCCCGAGGTTGAACTCGATGTTGCCGTTGTCCGACACCACGTCCACGACCATGCGGATGGTCTCCACGGGCGTCAGGATGTTGTCCTCGTGCTCGTTGCGGTTGTACCCGTAGCTGTTGCCGAAGCCCCGCCACATGGCCCACGGCTTCGTGCGGTCGATGTCGGCGTGGTACTCCACGTGGTAGAAGTCGCCGTACACGCCGCGCGTGTCGGAGACCCCCTCCTTCGCCTGGCCGAAGCGGTCGTTGACGGCCACCTGCTGGCCCCGCTCCGCCGCCTGGTTGTAGTAGTAGGCGATGAGCTGGCGGCTCCTCCAGTGGGGGTAGCCGTGGTCCCACTCGCCGTCGAAGCACAGGCTGTCGGGGTGGTAGCGGTCGATGAGCTCCTTGATCTGGGGGACCATGAAGTCGTCCACGTACTCGCCCTCGTCCCCGTCGAGGTCGCGGTCCTCGAGGGCCTGGAAGCCCTGGTAACCGGCGTGCTCGGGCCGGCCGGTGTAGGCGGGGTTGAACCACTCGTAGAACGAGTAGTAGAGCCCGACCCGGATGCCCCTCTTCCGCGCCGCGGCGACCAGCTCGCCGTACAGGTCGCGCCTGGGGCCGCTGTCCACGGCGTCCCGCCGGGTGTACGCGCTGTCGAAGATGCAGAAGCCGTCGTGGTGCTTCGCCGTGATGAAGAAGTACCGCGCGCCGGCGCGGGCGAAGAGCTCCATCCAGGCGTCGGCGTCGAAGTCCGCGGCGAAGAAGCCCTCCTCCTCCCCGGTCACCCGGTTGGGCGTCCCGTCGATGAAGGCGTCGTAGGGCACGCCCCCGTAGGTGGCCCGGTGGTACTCCTTCACCGCCTGGTTGGACTGCATCCACTGCCAGTACCACTCCGCGTACGCCACGCCGTAGGGCGTGTCCTTGCGCGGGGTCCAACCGGGGACGCAGTAGGGGCCCCAGTGGGCGCTGATCCCCACCTTGGACTCCTCGAACCAGCGCGGCAGGGGGTGCGTGACCAGGGAGGCCCACGAGGGGGAGAAGGGCCCCTGCTCGATCACGGGCGCGAGCATGGGGTGCAGCGCCTCGACCGGCGGGTCCTCGGTGGGGAGGGTCGGCGGCGGCGCCGTGACGCCGTCCTGGGCGCCGGCGAGGGCCACGAGGCCGATGGCGCAGAGCGCACGGGACGCGAGCTCTGCGGGGCGGAGGGAGGGCGTGTGCATGGGCGGATGGGGACGGGCGGCCCCTAACTTACCGCCCCGCGAGGATTCCCCGCGGCGGGCGCCGCGACTCGCCCCGAACGCCTCGCAGCGCACCCCGCACCGCTTCAGCCGCCCGCCGGCGAAGCCCCTCGGTTCTTCGGGAGCCCCTGGTTCTTGGGGAGGTGGTGCCGCGCCCCGCGCTCGAAGGGGGTCCACCAGGCGGCGCGCTGCCCCGCGGCCCGGACCGCGCCGTTCGCCCACGTGTTGCACGTGCGGAACAGGTGGTAGACGCCGCGCCCCGCGAAGAAGCGGTCGGTGGCCCCGTAGCCCGGCGCGTCGAGGAGGACGGGGCGGCCGGCCGCGTCGAGCTCGAACGCGGCGTCCACGTACTCCACGAGCGCGGCGTACGCCGCCGGCTCCAGGGAGAGCCGGGACACGTGGTCCCCGGGGATCGGCGGCCCCCCGTACGCGGTGGCCCGGACCGCGGAGGCCGTGGGCCAAAAGGCGCCCCTCAGGGCCACTCCGACCGTGAGGTCGTCCCAGGTGGGCACCTCGAGGTAGAAGCCGCGGTCCCCCCAGCCGAAGTCCACGTAGCCGCCGGGCCGCGCCGGCACCTCGGGCGGCAACCAGCGGGACCAGTCCCGCTCGGGGCGCGCGGTGGGCAGCCAGACCGAGACGTGCACGCCGTTGGTGACCAGGTACACGTCCACGCTCCCCGCGTCCGGGTCCGCGTCGGGGTGGACCGGGACGCGCATCAGGACCTCGGCGCCCGCCAGGTAAAGGGCCACAAGGGCGAGGAGGAGCCCCGCGCCGCGGAGGGCGCGGCGCCCGGCGCGCCGCGCGCTCGACCCCCCACCGACCTCCGGTGCCGGCGCCTCCGAGCTGCTGTTCGCCGGGTCCATGGAGCCAATGTACGGCCCAGGGTGACGGTTCCGGCGCCCGACCCGTCGGGCCCCGCTTGAGGGCCTCGCCTCCGCGGGGACCTCCGGTCGGGGGTACCCGCCCGGGCCGCGTGAAGTCCATCCACGTCGGGACCTGCCGCTGACCCAGCGGTTGGCCCTTCCGCCAGGGTCGCCGGGTACCTTGGGTCCATGGGCGCAGCGGACCCGGAGGAGATCGAGGCCTGGCACGAGGCCGGCCACGCGGTCGTGGGGCACCTCCTGGGCGGCCGGGTCCTGCGGGTGAGCCTCGAGCCCGAGGAGGAGGGGTTCGGCGGGCGCTCCGCGATCGAGTGGCGGGGCGCGGACGAGCGCGAGGCGGCCAGCCTCTCCGGTCGCGCGGCCCTCGCCGGGCCCATCGCCGAGGTGGAGCGCTTCGGGGGCGAGGACCTCGACGACGTCCACGTCCTCGCCGCGTGGGCCGCCGACTGGCAGGAGATCGAGCGCTGCGCGGCGGTCCTGGAGGCCCAGCCCGAGGCCCAGGCCCGGGTCGTGGAGGCCTGGGCCCGGGAGGTCCGAGGGCTCCTCGCCGACCCCGGAGTGGAGGAGCTGGTGGCCCGGGTGGCCGACGCCCTCGGGGCCCACGGCGACCTGGACGAGACGCTCTTCGAGGACTGCCTGGGCTGAGACCGGGCGGGCGCGGACTAGGATGCCCCCGTGCCTCCCGAGAACATCATCGTCGGGGTCTCGCTGGTCGCGATCCTGATCTTCGCCCTCGCCCTCCACGAGGCCGCCCACGCCGCGGTGGCCGACTGGTGCGGGGACGACACGGCGAAGCGCCTGGGCCGGGTGACCCTGAACCCGATCAAGAGCATCGACCCGGTGCTCACGATCCTGCTGCCGGGGCTGCTGTTCTTCGTGCTGCCGGCCCTCCTGGGCACGCCCCCCCTCATGTTCGGCGGCGCCAAGCCCGTGCCCGTGAACGTGGGCCGGCTCCGCAGCCCCTACCGGGACATGATGTGGGTGGCCCTCGCGGGCCCGGCCACGAACCTGCTCCTCGCCTTCCTCTCCATGGCCCTGCTCAAGGGCCTGCTCGTGTGGGACGTCGTCGGGCCCGGCGACATCGGCGCGAAGGTCCTGATCGGGTCGGTGCAGTTCAACATCCTGCTGACCGTGTTCAACATGATCCCGATCCCGCCGCTGGACGGGTCGAGGGTCCTCACGTTCCTCCTGCCGGACCGCCTCCGGGGCCCGTTCAACTCGCTCACGCCGCTCGGGATCCCGCTCGTGTTCGCCCTGCTCTTCTTCGTCCCCGGCGGGCAGGAGGCCTTGCTCCGCTGGATGGGCGCTCTCTACGATTGGCTCGCCGGTGTGGTCGAGACGATCTTCCGCCTCCTCGGCAGCGGATGACCCCATGACGACGACCGAGACGACCGACCCGGCCCAGGGGGACACCGTGACGGAGAACAGCGCGCACGAGGACGGATCCCGGGGCGCGGAATCCCAGCGAACGGACTCCCAACGAACGGAGGACTTCACCGTCCGGCTCGAGCAGGTCTTCCAGGGCCCCCTCGACCTGCTCCTGCACCTGGTGAAGGAGCAGGAGGTGGAGATCCAGGACGTGCGCCTGGCCGACGTGGCCCAGGCCTACATGGACCACGTGCGCGCGCTCGAGGGCCTCGACATCGAGGTGGCCGGGGAGTACCTGGTGATCGCCGCGACGCTCATGGCCATCAAGTCCCGGTCGCTGCTCCCCCGGGAGGAGATCGAGCTGGAGGACGACCTCGACCCCCAGGACGAGCTCATCCAGCGCCTCATCGAGTACCGGCGCTTCAAGGGCGCCTCGGACGACCTCGAGGACCGCTTCCACCGCAGGTCCCTGGAGCACCCGCGCGGCTACCGCCGGGAGGTCACCGACAACGAGCCCGAGCGCAGCTACGACCTGGGCGAGGTCACCGCCTGGGACCTGCTGGCCACCTTCTCGCGCCTCATGCGCGAGACCCTCGCCGGGCGGCCGCACACCATCAAGGGCGATCCTCGCCCCCTCCGCTGGTACGTGCAGTCCATCGGCGCCGCCGTCCGCCAGCGCCCCGGGGGCGCCTCGCTGCGCGACCTCGTGGAGGCCCTGGCGGACGTCCCCACCCGCGAGGGGTTGGTGGGCGCCTTCTGCGCGCTCCTCGAGCTCATGAAGATCGGCCTCGTCTCGGCGCAGCAGGACGACCAGGCCGACGACATCACCCTCACCTGGTCCGCGCCGGAGGAGGGCGAGGGCGACCTGGACGAGCTGATCAAGGCATCCCGCTTCATGGACGAGGAGTCCGAGGAGCTGGACCAGGCGCTGGAGAGCGCGGAGACCGGCGCCTCGGAGCCCGGGACGGACGAGCTGGCCGGGGCCGAACCTGGCGAGGCCGACGCTCCCGGGGACCCCGCCGCAGAACCTCTCACCGCCGAGACCGCGGATGAGCCGAGCGGCCCCGCCGAGGCCGGGCCGGAAGAGCCGCGGTCCGCGGGCGCGCCCCCCGCGGACGACTGATAAGCTCCCGTGATCGCAGGAACGGCGGCGCGCCCCCTTGAGCGCGCGCCCCGCGCCGACGATCTACAACCGCGCCCCGGCGCACCCCCCACCGGCGCGGCCGGTTCGAACGCCCCCGGGAGGCCGCGACCTCGCCCCCCATGGCGACGACGCCCCTTCCGACAACGTCCACCACGACAACGTCCACCACCACGAAGAAAGATGAGCAGCACCCTCACCGAAGTCTCCGACTCCAGCTGGGACACCGAGGTCCTCGGCTCCGACCAGCCCGTCCTCGTCGATTTCTGGGCCCCCTGGTGCGGCCCCTGCAAGAGCATGCTGCCGTACGTGGAGAAGCTCGCCGAGGAGTACGACGGCAAGATCAAGGTGGTGAAGCTCAACACCCAGGACAACATGGAGACCGCCTCCAAGTACGGCATCACCTCCATCCCCACCTTCGTCGTCATCAAGGGCGGTGAGGTGCAGGAGCAGGTCATCGGCGCCCTCCGCTACGACGGCCTCAAGGGCCTCGTCGACCCCCACGTCTGATCGACGCGGGGCCCGCCGCCCCCTCCGACGATGCGCGTCGTCTTCCTGGGATCGCCGCCCTTCGCGACGCCCATCCTCCGCCGGCTCCTCCAGAGCCACCACGAGGTCCTCGGCCTCGTCACGCCCCCCGATCGCCCGCGCGGTCGGGGGCGCGCCGTTGTTCGGGGCGAGCTCGCGGCCCTCGCGGACAGCGCGGGCCTGCCCGTGCTGCAGCCGGCGAGCACCAGGGACCCGGCGTTCGTGGAGGCCCTCGGGGCCCTCTCCGCGGACGCCCTCATGGTCGCCAGCTACGGCGAGATCCTCCGCGCCGAGGTCCTGGACCTCTGCCCCCACGGCGCGCTCAACGTCCACGGCTCCCTCCTGCCCCGATGGCGCGGCGCCTCGCCGATCCAGCGCGCCGTGGCCGCGGGGGACGAGGAGACGGGCGTGTCCATCCAGCGCATGGTCCTCGCCCTCGACGCGGGGGACGTGCTCCTGGCGCGCCGCACCCCCATCGGCCCCCGCGAGACCTCCGCGGACCTCTTCGAGCGGCTCGCGGACCTCGGCGCCGAGGCTGCGGTGGAGGCGCTGGACCTCATCGAGGGCGGCGCCGCGGTGTACACCCCCCAGGACCCCGAGGGCGTGACCCTCGCCCCGAAGCTCAGCAAGGAGGACGGCCGGATCGACTTCGGCCTCGACCCCGCCTCCATCAGCCGCCACGTGCGCGCCATGACCACGTGGCCCGGCGCCCGTACGCGCCTGCCCGACGGCCGCGACCTCGTGGTGCTCGAGGCCGAGGTGGTCGAGGCCACCGAAGGGGATGCTGCCGCCCCCGCCGGAGCGGTCCTGCCCGGCGAGGGGCTCACGGTCCGCGCCGGCTCGCGGCCCGGCCCCGGCGCCGTCCGACTCCGCCGCGTCAAGCCCGCCGGCAAGGGCGCCATGGACGACACCGCCTTCCTCAACGGCGCGCGGCTCGAACCCGGCGCCCGCCTGGGCTGAGGCCCGAACGACCGGCGCCCCGCGCCGAACGAGTCGGTGCGGGGCGCCGGAGCGGGTCCGCCCGAGGGCGGACCAAGGTCGACTCAGCGTCGACTCACTGGAAGGTGACCGAGAGCCCGTCCGTGAAGTTGGACGTGGCGCTGCCGCCGACCGCGTCCCGGTACCAGGCCTGGAAGTTCCAGGTGTCGCCCGCGACCACGGCCACGAGGCCCGTGGGCTGAGGCACCTGGGTCAGGTCCAGCGCGAGGCTGATGTTGCCCATGGAGTTCGCCTGCTGGATCTGGCCCGGGCCGACGTAGCGACCGATTGAGCCGGAGAGGCAGAGGTTGCCCTGGCTCCCGCCGGGGTTGGCGGCGAAGCCCTGGACCTGGCTCGCCAGGTAGAAGGCGAAGGAGTTGGCCGGGAGGTTGGCCGTGCTCAGGGTCAGGTTGTTGTCCGCGACCACGTCGGAGCCCGCCGCAGTGGTGTTCGCGATCGAGCCGGTGGAGTTCGCGTTGGCGGAGCAGTACGAGGTACCGATCCCGCCGCCGCCGCCGCCGCAGCCGGAGCCGCCGATGACCATCGAGTAGGAGTTGCAGTCGAAGTCGGGGTCACCGTCCCACAGCTCGACGCGCAGGAGCACGTTGATGGGCGCGGTGCCCGCCGAGTTGTCGATGGTGAGGTTCTCGTCGTCGGAGGCCGAGCCGCCGATGCCGAGGCTCGTGCCGCCGCAGGCGTCGAAGGCGAAGATGTCGATGTCCCCCACCGCGGTGGAGAAGATCACGTCGATGGACATGAAGCCGCCCGGGTCGACGCACCAGCTGTACCAATCGGGGTCCTGCTTGGAGCACCAGAGGTTGTTGGTGGTTCCGTTGCCCATGGCCACCGCGGAGGCGCAGTCGTCGTTGTCCTCGAGGTTGTCGTCGAGGGTCGGGGGGCAGGGGTCGAGACGGAGCACGAACTGGCCGGCGCCGGAGTTGGCGGCGCCCGTCTGACGCGAGCCCACGCGCATGAGGTAGGTCTGCCCCTGGGTCGCGAAGAAGTTCAGGAACGACAGGCCGGTCGAGCCGCAGTTCGAGCCCGCGCAGTCGAGCAGGCTGAGGTTGCCGCAGGTGGAGCCGGGGTTGTAGACCGCGAGGCGGGTGTCGAAGCCCGTGCTCGTGTTGCAGGTCTCGAAGCGCACGTAGTCGGTGCTCGGCGCGGTCCACGCGTACCAGAGGTCGCGGCGCACCGGGAGCCCGTTGCAGTCGTTCACGCCGCTGGCCGTGGCGGACGAGTTGTCGAAGGCGAAGGTGTTGAAGCCGGTGATCGGCTGCGCGCCGCTGCAGTCGTCGTTGGCCTGGGCCATCGCCGAGCTGGAGACGAACACGAGGAGGCTCGCCCCGAGGAGGAGGTTCTTGGCGTTCATGGGTGGTTGGGGGGAGGTGGAGGGTGCGCCGCGGTGCTCACAGGGGGGGGAAAGGCAGGTGAACGCCTCGCGGCGACGTCAGAGCTGCGTTCAATCATGGCAGGTTCCACGGATCCTGCTGCCGATTCGTCGCACCCGCGGGGCCGCCTTGGCCTCAGTCCACCCGGGGGCGCCGCAGGGCCGCGCAGAGCAGCCCGAGCGCCGCCGCGGCGGTTCCCATCATGAGAAGCGGCGCCTCGAAGGAGCCGGTCCGCGCCATCACCGCGCCCGCCGCCCAGGGAGCGACCGCCGAGCCGACCACCGCCGCCGTCCCGGCCGTGCCGCGGATCGCTCCGTGGTGGCGCCGCCCGAAGTAGCGCGCGAGGGTGGGCCCGTGGGTCGCCGCCCCGAGCCCCTGGGCCACGCCGAGGACCGCCATGGCGAGGTGGCCTCCCACGGGTCCCGCGGCGCGCGCCAGGGCGAGCGCGCCCAGGGCCATCAGCACCATGGAGGCGCCGAGGATCGGCCCAGGGCGGAGGCGGTCCGCGAGCACCCCGCCGAGCAGCGTCGCGACGAGGCCCGCGCCGGCGTAGGACACGTAGGTCCCGGCCGCGGCGGCCGCGCCGACCCCGGACTCCGCGAGGATCGGGAGCAGGTGGAAGTGGACGCCGGTGACGATCGCGGCCTGGGCGGCCACCAGCAGCAGGAGGATCCAGTACGCGCCGGTGCGCCGGGCCGCCCGCAGGTCGAAGGAGCCGGCCCACCCGTCCAGGTCGTCCTCCCCGTCGGCCGCGGGCCTGGGGTCGGGGTCGATCAGGAACAGCGACGAGGCCAGGCCCACCAGGCCCGCCGACGCGGCGAGAGCGACGGCCGCCACCCGCCAGCCGTGGGCCTCGATGAGCGCCACCGAGAGCTGGGGCACCGCGGCGATGGCGAGGGCGACGGTCCCCCCCCTCAGGCCCTCCATCCGCCCCAGGGTGGCGTCGAACCGCAGCGCCAGCGCGTGGCTCGACGCCATGGAGATGGCCCCCTGGCCCGTGACCCGCAGCAGGAAGAAGCCGAGGGTGAGCGACGCGATCCCGCTGGCAGCTCCGAACCCGAGCCCCGCGAACACGAGCCCGACCGACGCGAGGCCGATCATGCGGCGCGGACCGATCCGGTCCGCCGCCCCGCCCACCGCGGTCAGGCAGGCTGCGGAGCACAGGGTGCCGATCAGGTAGGCCAGGCCCAGGCGGTCCGCGGAGAGGCCGAGGTCCGCGGACAGCGCCCCGTTGAAGGTGGAGACCACGAAGGTCTGGCCCGGCGCCGTGATGAACATCGCCAGGAGGCATCCGGCGACCGCGAGGACGCCCGAACCTCGCCCGCGCTCCACCTCGGCCCCGGTCGCCATGGGCGGAGTCTCACGATCCGCCCTCCAACGTTGGGCCGCAAAGCGCCGGCTTTGTCCGGCGGGCCCCTGTTTGTCCGGCGGGCACAGGCGCCGGGTGCGGGTAGGATCCGCCCGATGCCCCGGGACACCGCCTACCTGTGCCTCCGGAGCGGCTCCCCGACGCCGCTCCGGGAGGTCGACCGCTTCGCCGCGCGTCGCGGGCTGGACGAGCGTGACGCGGCCCTGGCGCGCCGGCTCGTGGGCACGGAGATCCGGCGGCGGGGCACCCTGCGCGCGGTCGTCGCGGCCTTCGTCCACGTGAAGCCGAAGGCCGACTTCGCGACCATGCTGCGCCTCGGCATCGCGCAGCTGCTCTTCCTCGACCGGGTGCCCGACCACGCGGCGATCTCCGAGACCGTGCGCTGCGCCTCGGACCACCTCGGCCTCGGCAAGGGCCGGACCGCGAACGCCGTGCTCCGCGGCGTCCAGCGCGCCCTCCACCCGGGGGCCTCGGGCGACCCGACCCGCGACGTGGTGGGCAGGGACCTCCGCTTCGACTTCCCCGTCTTCCGGGACCCCGAGGCGCACCCCCACCTCTGGGCCGAGGACGCCCTGTCCATCCCCGGCGCGCTCCACAAGCGGTGGGCCCAGCGCATGGGTCGCGCCACGGCGGACGAGCTCGCGCGCCTGGCCCTCGACGAGCCCCCCCTCTCCCTCCGGGTCCGCGGCGACGCCGACCCCGAACAGGTGCGCGGGGCGCTCGCCGCCGCGGGCGCCACGGCCCACCCGGGCCGGGACCCTCGGTTCCTCCTCGTGGGCGCCGAGGAGTCGGCGGCGGCGCTGGGCTCGGCGCCGTTCCACGCGGGGGACGTCACCGTTCAGGGGGAGCACGCCTTCACGGCGGCGAGGCTCCTGGGCGACGTGACCGGCCGCCGGATCCTCGACCTGTGCGCGGCTCCGGGGGGCAAGACCGCGGCCCTGCTCGAGGGCGCCCCCGCCCAGCTGGTGGCCTGTGACCTCTCGGCCCGGCGCCTCGACCGCATCCGCACCGGCTTCGGCCGCCTCGGCCTCCCCCACCCCCACGTGGTGGCCATGGACCGCGCCTCCGCCCTGGCGGACGGGGCCCGCTTCGACGGGGTCCTCGTGGACGCACCGTGCAGCAACACCGGGGTCCTCGCCCAGCGGCCCTCCGCACGGTGGCGCCATGGGCCGAGCAGCCAGGCGGAGCTGGTCGAGCTCCAGGGGGGGCTGCTGCGGGGCGCCGCGGAGCACGTCGTGCCGGGCGGCGCCCTCGTTCACTCCACCTGCAGCCTGGAGAACGAGGAGAACGAGCAGCAGGTGCGCGCGTTCCTCCAGGAGCACCCCGGCTGGGAGCTCGAGGAGGAGGTGCGCTCGACCCCGGCGGGGCTGGAGTCGGGCGGGCCCACCGACGGGGGCTACGCCGCGCGGCTCCGCGCGCCCAAGGGCTGAGGTCCTCCTGACGGGACGGCACCCTCGGGGCTCCTGGCCGCAGGACCCCCTGCGGGCTACGCCCTTCGGGGGGACCCCGACCGGACCCTGCCGCTAAGCTCCATGCCATGCCCCGACGCTCCGATGCCCCCCAGCCCTCCAAGGGCCCGAGCCTGCTCCCCGTCGTCGTCCTCATCGTCGCCGTGATCGGCGCGGCGCTGGCCGTGGCCGTGGCGAACAACGACAAGAAGGGCGACGCGGCGCAGACGCCGAGCGCGAACGATGCCACCCCGCCGGCTGGCTCCGCCGGGGGCGGCGCCCCCGCCACGAACCCCTTCGGGGACATCGACAACAGCCCTGCGGGGATGGCGGGCACGCGGACCCTCCTGACGAGCAGCGCCCCCGAGGGGCTGCTGCAGAACCCGACCTACGTCGCGGCCATGAGGATCGCCGAGGAGGGGATCACCCTGGCCAACGAGGCCCAGAAGGCGCGGGACGCGGGGGACGAGGCCACGTTCCAGAAGAAGGGCGCCGTGGCGAAGGCCCGGCTGGACACCGCGTTCGAGCAGGTGGCCGACTGGCTCTTCGAGATCCAGGAGCTCTACCCCAACGACCGCCAGGTGGCGAAGGTCGAGCGCGAGATCAAGCGCTGGGACCGCGCCCTGCGCAAGGTGCGCGTGGTCCGTTGAGGGGCCGCCGCGCCCTCGTGACCGGGGCCTCGTCGGGGATCGGCGAGGCGGTGACCCGGCTGCTGGCCGCGGAGGGGTATCGGGTCGGGCTGCTGGCCCGGAACCGCGAGCGCCTCGACGCCATCGCGGCGGAGCTGCCTCCCCACCCGGCCGGCGACCACCTCGTGCTCCCCTGCGACCTCACCCGCTTCGAGGAGATCGAGGCGGCGGTCGGCCGGCTCGAGGCCGCCTTCGGGGGGCTCGACCTGCTCGTCAACAACGCGGGGATCGGCTACCGGGCGCGAGTCAGCGAGCTGGACCCCGAGCCCCTGCGGCGCGTGTTCGACACCAACGTCTTCGCGCTCCTGCTCACCTGCAAGGCCTGCTACCCCCTCCTCGTCCGCGGCGAGCGGCCCGTGGTGGTGAACGTGTCGAGCGTCGTCGGGCGCCGCGGCATCCCGGGCCAGGCCGGCTACGCCGCGAGCAAGGCCGCGGTCTGCTCCATCGGGGAGGCCCTGCGGGTCGAGTGGGCCGAGGAGGACATCGCGGTCAGCACCCTCAACCCCGCGCTCACGGCCACGGGCTTCTTCCAGAACCAGCTCAACCCCCAGCAGCTGCCCGACCCCGACCTCGGGGACGCGCGCCCGGCCATCGACGTGGCCCGGGAGATCCTGGCCCTCGACCGGACGCCGCGGCCCGAGGTCTCCCTGCGCTGGAAGTGGCGGCTGCTCGGGATCCTCTCGATCCTCTCGCCGCGCATCGCGGACCACGCCCTCGTGCGCCGCCTGGGAGGCGACTGGCGGGTCCCCCGGCGGAGGGGCTAGCTGGCCTCGCCGAAGTCCGGCATCGGCGGCAGCTCGATCGAGCCGCCGGCGTCGTCCGCGGCGGGGTCCGCGCCGGCCGTGTCCAGCACGTCCAGCGCCGGCAGGTCCAGGCCGCCGGTGATCGAGGGCGCGTCGGCGAGGTCGAGCGGGTCCGGCATGACCAGCTCGCTGGTCTCCTGGAGGCCCGCGAGCACCTCGGCGTCCGCCTCGTCGAAGATCGAGCCCCATCCGCCCTCGCGCTCGGGGACGACCCGGGCCTCGAGGTTGTCGCTCACCCAGCGGCGGTTGGACTCGACGGAGCCCACGAGGGGGAGGATCTCGTGGTCGGTGCGCGCGGAAACCTCCGCGAGCACCTCGGCCGGGACGAGCCCGGGCATCGCCACGGTGAGGATCTGCCCGAACATGTCCACCGGGACGAGGTTGTGCTGGATGAAGAAGTCCTTGTCGATCTCCGCCTGCGCCTCGGGGTTGGGGGCGAGCAGCTCGACCGGCAGGAACGGGAGCTGGAAGACCTCGCTGATGAGGCGGGACAGCTCCCAGTCCGCCACGAGGCTGGACGTCACGAGCGCCTCGCAGAACCCCATGCCGCCCTCCCGGCTGAGCTGAAGGAGCTCGCGGACGGGCTCGGGGGCCACGAGGCCACGCTCGAGCAGGGCCTCGGCCAGGCGGCCGTAGTCGAGTCGCTGGGAGTACTTCACTGGGGGCTCTCGCTCCCGGGCAGGGGAGCGGCGTCCGCCGGGGATCGCGGACCGATGAGCCCTATCGGCGTTCCTTGCCCGTTCCCTGTAGGGATCGGAGCAGGTCCGCGGCAGGAAAGCGAAGACCTAGGAAGTCGCTTCCAGGAAGTGTCCCTGGGGGCCCCCTGAGCGTGCTGGGGGCGGTCCTGAGGGCTCCTGGCCGGCCTAGACGTCCA
Organism: Planctomycetota bacterium; assembly: GCA_050049155.1. Taxonomy (GTDB): domain Bacteria; phylum Planctomycetota; class UBA1135; order UBA1135; genus Saltatorellus. Next base: position 33,350 of record JASFWR010000003.1, read on the forward strand.
GGTCCGTGATCTCCAGGGCGTGCTGCTCGATGTACTCGCGGCGCGCCTCGACCCCCTCGCTCATGAGGATGGTGAAGATCTCGTCGGCCCCGAGGGCGTCCTCCAGGGTCACCTGGTAGAGGTTCCGCGTGGTCGGGTCCATGGTCGACTCCCAGAGCTGGTCGTGGTTCATCTCGCCGAGGCCCTTGTAGCGCTGGATGTCCACGTCCGACTGGGCGCCCTTCTGCACCTCGCGGGCGAGGTCCATCAGGCTGGTGCAGTCGTGCTCGGCGCCCTTCGAGGTGCGGACCGCGAAGTTCCCGTCCCCCTGGAAGCGCAGCCCGCTCTCGGCGATGGCGCCGAGGACGGCCTCGATCTCCTGCTGCTGGCGCAGGAAGGTCACCACGATGTCCGCGTCCTGTCGGAGGATGTTGCTCTCCGGGCCGCGGTA
>JASFWR010000349.1:0-3996 GCA_050049155.1 Planctomycetota bacterium
GGGCCGCATCCGGCGGGCGCGGAGGGCCTCCAGGGTGAGCAGGGTGTGGTTCAGCGTCCCGAGGGCCGAGCGCGCCACGAGCACCACCCGCGGGAGCACCCGGGCCAGCCAGTCGGCCTGGGTGAACGTGGGCGTGATGGGCACGTGCAGCCCGCCCGCCAGCTCCACCACCAGGGGGTCCTGCCCCGCGTCCGCCAGCCGGGCCGCGAGGCCCGCGTGCACCACCTCGGGGTCGATGACGGCGCCCGCCGCCGCGGCCGCCGTGTGGGGCGACGCGGGGAGCGGGAACTCGTAGGCGGGGGGCGCCACGACCCGCTCGAGGTCCCCGAGGGGCCCCGCCAGGCGCTCAACCGTGCGGGAGTCGCTGTCGTCGCCGGTCTGGACGGGCTTCCAGTAGCGCGCCTTGAGGGCCCGCGCCACCACCGCCGCCGCCACCGTCTTCCCGACGTCGGTGTCGGTGCCGACGATGAACACGGGCTCGGCCGCGCGGGGCTCGTCGGCCCGTGCCTCGGCCCTCACCCGGGCCTCGGCGGGCGCCGGCGCCTCGGCTCCGTCGCGGAGGGGCGCGAGGGCGTCGATCAGGCGGTCCACGTCCTCGGCGCGGTGGGTCGCGTGGCAGGCCACGCGGATCTGGGCCCGGCCCCGGGGGACCGTGGGGTGGCGGACGGCGCGGGCGTCGAGGCCCCGCTCGAGCAGCGAGGCGCTGGTCGCCAGCGCCCGGTCCTCGTCGCCCACCGGCACGGGGACGATGGCCGCGTCGGGCGCCGGCGCGCCCACGGCGGCGGCCACGCGCGCCGCGTGGCCGCGCAGCAGCGCGCGCTCCTCGTCGGCGGCCGCCGCCAGCTCGACCGAGGCGCCGAGGGCACCGACGACGGCGGGCGGGACCGCCGTCGAGAACATGAACCCGCGGCCGCGGTGGAGCACCGCCTCGACGACCGCGCGGGAGCCGACGATGAACGCGCCCCCGGCGCCGAGGGCCTTGCTCCCGGTCACCAGCCGGGCCACGAGGGAGGCGACCGGCGCGCCGCTGGCGGCGAACCCGCCCCGGCCAGAGGGGCCGATGACCCCCGCTGCGTGGGCCTCGTCCACGATCAGGCCGGCGCCGTGCGCCTCGCACGCCTCGGCGAGGGCGGCCAGGGGCGCCAGGTCGCCGCCCATGCTGAAGACCGCGTCGGTCACACAGAAGCGCCGCCGGGCGCCGCGCGCCTCGCGCAGCAGCTCCGCGGCGTGCGCGGCGTCCCCGTGCCGGAAGACCTTGACCCGCGCGCGGGACAGGCGCAGCCCGTCGATGATCGACGCGTGGTTGTGCTCGTCGGACACCACCACGTCCCCCGGCCCCGCGAGGGCGGACAGGAGCGTGAGGTTGGCCTGGTAGCCGGAGGGCAGCAGGAGCGCCGCCTCGGCGCCCATCCAGCGGGCGACCCGCCGCTCCACCTCGGCGGTCTCCACCGACCCGCCGCCCAGGAGCCGCGCCGCGCGGCCGCCTCCGCCGTGCTCCATGGCCGCCCGCGCCGCGGCCCCGCACACGGCGGGGTGGCGGGCGAGCCCGAGGTAGTCGTTGCTCGTGAAGTCCACGAGCCCCTCGCCCGGACCGGCCTCGAGCGATCGCCCCAGGCCGCGCCGGCGCCAGTCCCTCACCTCCTCGGCGAGGTCCCGGTCGAGGTCGCTCCGCTCATCGAGGCCCATCGGCCAGGGGGCGCAGGCCCACCCGGGCGAGCAGGGCCGCGTCGGAGGTGGGTTCGGGGTTCGGCGTGGTGAGCAGGGCGTCGCCCACGAAGATCGAGTTGACCCCCGCCAGGAAGCAGAGGGCCTGGGCCTCCTCCGTCATCTCACGGCGCCCGGCGGAGAGCCGGACGGCGGCGCGGGGCATGAGGATCCGAGCGGCGGCGCAGACGCGCACGATCTCGTCCCACGGGAGCGGCTCCTGGTCCTCGAGCGGCGTCCCCTCCACCGGCACCAGGGCGTTGATGGGCACGCTCTCCGGGGGCGGGTCGAGGACGGCGAGCTCCGTGAGGAACTCGGCGCGGTCCTCCCGGGTCTCGCCCATGCCGAGGATCCCGCCGGAGCAGACCTTCATGCCCGCCGCCCGCACGTTCTCGAGGGTCTCGAGCCGGTCGTCGTAGGTGCGCGTCCCGATGACCTTCTCGTAGTGCTCCCGGCTCGTGTCGAGGTTGTGGTTGTAGTAGTCGAGGCCCGCCTCCGCGAGCCGCGCGCTGTTCGCGTCGTCGACCATGCCGAGGGTGGCGCAGACCTCGAGGCCCATGTCCTTGACCCCGCGCACCATGTCGAGCACGCGGTCGAAGTCCTTCCCGCAGCGGACCTCCCGCCACGCCGCGCCCATGCAGAAGCGGTCGGCGCCGGCGTCCCTGGCGCGCTGCGCCGCCTGCAGGACCTCGTCGGTCTCCATGAGCGCCTCGCGGGCCAGCCCGGTGGAGTGGCGGGCGCTCTGGGAGCAGTAGCCGCAGTCCTCGGGGCAGGCGCCCGTCTTGATGGAGAGCAGCTGGGCGCACTGGATCCGGGAGGGGTCGTGGTGCTCGCGGTGCACCGTGGCCGCCCGGTGGACGAGGTCCAGGAGCGGCGCGGCAAGGAGCTCCCGCGCGCGCGCGGCGGTGGCCGCCCGGCGCGGGTCGGCCGGAGCGGAGGAGCTCTGCGAGGCGGCCGTCTCGGCCTCCGGCTCGGCCTCGGCGGTGGTGTCGGGGACGTGGTCCATGGCCAGAGAGGGTATCCCCTCCGCCGCTCCCGGGGCGCGCGGCGCGGGGCGAAGTCGGCCCCGGCCGGAGGGGCGCCGGGGGTCGCACCCGCCCCGAACGACCGAGCACCCGGCGACCGGCGGTTCGCGGGTGCTCGGCGCCCGGAGGTTCGGGTCGCGGACGGGGACCCGGCCGCGGGTCAGGCTCGGCGACTCGGACTCGGGGGGCCAGACTCGGGGGCCCAGACTCGGGGACTCAGACTCGGGGCCCCACACTCGGGGACTCAGACTCGGGGACTCAGCGCCACCAGCCCCAGTCGTTGGCCGTCACCTCGATGCGCGAGCGCATCTCCAGGGCCTCGCGGTCCTTGGGCACGTCCGCCAGCACCGTGTTCACCGACTCCATGGCGTCGTTGAACTGGCCGGTGGAGAGGCTGAGGCTCGCGAGGGAGAGCAGGCAGTCGTGCCAGCCGGCGAAGGCGGCCTCGGAGAGGTCCGCGAGCTGCGCCGCGAGGGCCTCGTCGCCGGCGGCGGACCGCGCGAGCCGCTCCGCGCTCTTCCTGGCCCGGTCGAAGTGGCCGACGGCCTTCTTCAGGTCCCGGCGCGACTTGGACTGGGACTTGGACTCCAGGAGGCCCTTGCGGCGGTAGGCCTGGCCGTCCTCCACGTCCTTGCGGATCGGCGCCAGCTTGCGCTCCAGCTCCGCCGTGGCGCGGGCGTCCGCGCGGGCGTCCCGCTCCGCCGCCTCGGCGGCCTCGCGGGCGGCGATCCCCGCGTCGAGGGTGTCCATCAGGCGGGTCCGGTCCTCGTCGGTCAGGTCGCCCCCGCGCTTGGTGAGGAGCCGACGCACGCCGGTGCGGGCCTCGCCCACCTTCCCGGCCGCGCAGAGCTCGGTGATGATCCGGTCCGTGAGGTCGAGGGCGCTGGCCCGGAGCTCGGGGGTCAGCGGCGTCCCCGCGGCGGCCGCCGCGTGGGCCATGAACTGCAGCTCCCGGCGGGCGTCGTCCACGAGCCCGCTCTCGAGGGCGAAGGTCGCCACGTCGAGCATGCCCTGGTAGTCGTCGTCCGCGAGGCCCGCCCGCCGCAGGTCCACCTGGGAGCCGAGCTCGAAGGAGGAGAGGTCGTACCAGGACTCCCCGGAGCCGCCGCCCACGCTGACCCGCAGCCGGACGCGGTCGCCCTCCACGGCGAGGACGGAGCCGCGGATGGCCTTGCCGCCCTTCATAACGTAGCGGCGGCTCTCCGCCCCCGCGTCGTCGTCCTGCACCGCCGGCGCGGGCGCGTACACGACGGGGAGGTTGCTGGCG
>JASFWR010000004.1:0-33593 GCA_050049155.1 Planctomycetota bacterium
CGACGGCGAGAGCCTGTGGCTCGTGTCGGAGCGCACCCTCGGGACCGGCACCCGCTGGAAGGAGATCTTCGAGCTCAACCGCGGCGTCATCTCCGACGCCAGCAAGGTGCGCCCGGGCATGGTGCTGACCATCCCCGCGGAGGACTGAGCCCTTCCCGTCGGGAGCCTCGACGCTCCCCGGCCCCCGAGCTGGCCCCGGAGCTGGACCGCTCGCGCCCGCGCCTCAGCGCAGGCCGTAGCGGTCCAGCTTCTTGTAGAGGTGGCTGCGCTGCATGCCGAGCTCCTCGGCCGTGCGCTTCACGTTCCCGCCGTTGCGCTCCAGCCGCCGCTCGAAGAAGAGGGCCTCGGCCTCGTTCTTGAACTGCTCGAAGGTCTCGGCCTCGAAGGGGCCGTCGGGGGTCGCGTCCGGGCGTCCGCCTGCTCCGAGGGCGGGCCCGGTGGAGAGGACCCGCGCGACGTCGTCCGCGGTGATCCGCTGCTCGTCGCAGAAGATCGCCGCCGCCTCCAGCACGTTCCGGAGCTGCCGCACGTTCCCCGGCCAATCGTGGGACCGCAGGGCCTCCTCCGCCTCCGGGGAGAGCGTGAGCGGGCTGCGGCCGATGCGCTCGGCCTGGCGCTCCAGGAGGTGCCGGGCGATCAGGGGGACGTCTTCCCTCCGTTCCCTGAGGGGGGGCACGTCGATGGCCACGACGTTGAGCCGGTAGTAGAGGTCGAGCCGGAAGGAGCGGTCCTCCACGGCCTGGCCGAGGTCGGCGTTGGTGGCGGCGAGCACGCGGAGGTCCACCGCGCGGCTCGTGCTGTCGCCCACCCGGACGATCTCGTGGGACTCGAGCGCCCGCAGCACCTTGGCCTGGGCGGGCAGGGGCATGTCGCCCACCTCGTCCAGGAAGAGGTCGCCGCCGTGGGAGGCCTCGAAGTGCCCGACGCGGTCCTCGTGGGCGCCCGTGAAGGAGCCCTTCACGTGGCCGAACAGCTCGGACTCCACCAGCTCCGCCGGGATGGCGGCGCAGTTCACGGTGACGAAGGGGCCAGCGGCGCGGTCGCCGCCCAGGTGGAGGTTGCGGGCCACGAGCTCCTTGCCCACGCCGTTCTCCCCGGTGATCAGGACGGACGCGTCCGTGCTGGCGACCCGCGCGATCGTCTCGGCCAGCTGCTTCATGGCGTCGGACTCGCCGATGAGCTCGTGGCCGGAGCGCAGCTGCCGCTTGAGGCCCCGGTTCTCGACCACGAGGTCCTGCTCGCGGATCGCCCGGTGCACCGTCACCAGCAGCCGGTGCTCGTCGAGGGGCTTCTCCAGGAAGTTGACCGCGCCCCGCTGCATGGCGTCCACCGCCACCGGCACGTCCCCGTGCCCGCTGATCAGGACCACGGGCGGGGCGCCCTCGTCGGCGGCGATCCGGTCCAGCAGCTCGAGGCCGTCGAGCCCCGGCATCTTCACGTCCGTGAGCACCAGGGCCGGCGGCGCGGGTTCCCGCTCCAGCCGCGCCAGGGCCTCGGTGCCCGAGCGGGCGGTCCAGACCTCGAAGCCCTCGTACTGGAGGGTCATCTCCAGGGTCTGCCGGATGTCCGCGTCGTCGTCGACCACGAGGATCGCCTTCCTCGATGCGCGTCCGGGGGCGTCGGCTGCGTCGCTCATGGGCGCCATTGTGCAGGACCGGGCGGCCAGCGACGAGGGACTCCGCCGGAGGGGGCGTCGCCCGCGGCAGGGATTCCCGTCTAATGGGCCCATGGCCCTCCCCGGACGCCGGACCCGCCCTGCCCTCGAGGCGGGAGAGCTCGTGGCCGGCGTCCTCTCGGGAACGTCGGCGGACGGCATCGACGTGGCCGTGGGGCGGGTCGCCCTGAGCGACGGGCCTCGCGTGGCGGGGATCGAGCCCGTCCGGTGCGAGACCGTGCCCATGGAGGCGTCCCTTGCTGGCCGGGTCCGGGGGGCCATCGACGGCGACGGGCTCTCCTTCGCCGAGCTCGCGACCCTGGACCGGGACCTCGGCCTCGCCTTCGGAGGAGCGGCGCGGGCGGTGGCGGCGCGCGCCGGCGCCGGGCCCCTGGCCCTCGTGGCGAGCCACGGGCAGACCGTGTTCCACCACGACGGGGACCCGGACCTGGGCCGGGTGACCCTCCAGCTCGGGGACGGGGACCACGTGGCCGAGGCCGCGGGGTGCGCCGTCGCGTCGGACTTCCGGACCCGGGACTGCGCTGCGGGCGGGGAGGGGGCCCCGCTGGTGGTGCTGGTGGACGAGGTCCTGTTCGGGGCGGGCCCTCGGCCCCTGGCCGTCCTGAACCTCGGGGGGATCGCCAACTGGACCGTGCTCCGCAGCGACGGTCCGCCCCTGGGCGCGGACGCCGGGCCCGCGGGCGCGCTCCTCGACGGGCTCGCGAGGGCGCTCCTCGGGCGTCCGATGGACGAGGACGGGCGGGCCGCGGCGCGCGGGACGCCCTCCGAGCCGGCCCTCGAGCGGCTGATGGCGCACCCCTTCCTCGGGCGCCCCTGGCCGAAGACCACGGGCCTCGACACCTTCGGCCCGGGCTACGTCCGCGGCGTCGTGGAGGCGGACCCCGAGGCCCGAGCCGAGGACCTCCTCGCCACCGGGACCCTCTTCGTCGCGCGCGCGGCGGCCAGGGACCTCGCCGCCCACGGCCCGCCCGGGGCCGCCGGGGAGCCGCTGCACGTGGCCGTGGCGGGGGGCGGGGCGCGGAACCCGGTCCTGATGGCCCGGCTGGAGGAGGAGCTCGGGAGGACGGCGGCCGCGGCCGGGCGATCCCTGGGGTCCTTCGGCGCCTCGGACTCCCTGGGCGTCCCCGCGGACTTCCGGGAGGCGCTGGCCTTCGCCGTCCTCGGCGCCCGGTTGGCCGTGGGGGAGCCCTCCAGCGGCCAGGCGGTCACGGGCGCGAGGCCCGGGAGGGTCCTCGGGAAGTGGAGCCCCGCCGTCGTCGGGTCACCGCTCGGGCCCTCGGCCGGACCCTGAGGCCGGGCCCCGAGGCCGGGCCCTGAGGCTGGGCCCGGCCGCCCGATGCCCCGCTGGAAGGGGCCGCAGGGCGGGCTCCGCTCCCGGGCGGTATCCGGGGAGGGCCCGGGTGGTATCCGGGGAGGGGTGGGGGGACTAGGGCCGGTGCGCACCCCGGTGCGCGGTCGGGCCTTTCGCCCGATCCTCCGGTCAGATCCACCCTCCGGGGTGGCCCCGACGGCCGGGGTCACGGAGCGGAGCGGGGCGAGATCCGCCCCCGCGGCGATTGCACCGCCGTGCGTTCCTTGACCACCCCCCCTCCTCCGCTATCATCCTTCGACCCGAGCCACCGTCCCCGGGCGGCGACTCGCGGCGCATCATCCCCCCAGTTCCTCTCAACGGTCCGTGAACACGGTCCCGGCCCCGGGCTCCCCCGGAAGCCGGTCCGCACGGGTCGCTCTTCCGAATCCGGACGCCAACTCCGACATTCTCCCCGACCGGATCCCTCGCCCCGCCGCCCTCCTCGAGGGTCGACCGGAACGGGTGGTTCGGCCCCCCGCGGCCCTGTCCGCGTGAGGCCTCGGTCCGACAGTCCGCCTCCACGGGTCCCTCCATCTCCGCCATGAGCCGATCGCGCTTCCTGGGCCTCTTCGCCCTCCCCGTCCTCGCCGCGAGCGCCACCGCGTTCCCCCTGGACGTTTCCAGCGACTTCGACGCCGCCATCGACCTGTGGTCGCGCGGCCGCAAGCAGGAGGCGCTCGACGCGATGCGCCAGATGCTCGCTTCCGACCCGGACCCGGCCGAGGTCTACCAGGTCTACCTCGCGGCGGACTCGGACACCCTCGCCGACTTCATGGCCGAGGGTGACCAGTTCACGCAGACCGCCATGCGCTTCCTGGAGCGCGCGAGCCTCGGCCGCGCCGCCCTGCAGAACGACGAGTCGTCGATCCGCAGCCTGGTGCGCGAGTACTTCGGCGCGACCACCACGGCGGACCGCATGGCCGCCATGGCGAGCATCGAGGCCCAGCACGGCGAGTACGCCGTCCCCTCCTTCGTCAACGTGATGGGGGACGACAGCGACCCCGAGCGCGTGACCGACGCCATGCTCGCGGTGCAGACCATGGGGCCGGCCGCCGTGCAGCCGCTCCTCGCGGCCCTCGCCTCCGAGAACGACTTCCAGCGCCGCAACGTGGTGCTCGCCCTCGGCAACATCGGCGACCCGCGCGCCGGCGCCGCGCTGCTGATGCACGCGTCCGCCGACGCCTCCGAGACGATCCGCGCCGCGGCCGCCGCCGGCGCCGAGCGCTGCGGCGCCGCCGGGGACGCCTCCGCGCTGTTCCTGCAGCTCGGTGACGACTACCACCACCGCCGCGCCAACGTCCTCCGCGACATCGACTACAGCGACGTCGTCTGGACCTGGGGCGACGGCACGCTCGAGGCCAACGAGAGCCCGCGCGCGATCTACAACAACGTGCTCGCCAAGGGCGCGTACTACCACGCCCTCGCCCTGGCCCCCGACTCCGAGGACGCCGTCGCCGGCATCGCCCGCGAGTCCGTGGACATCCAGGCCAAGCTGGCCGCGCTGGACGCCGCCGGTGAGGACGTCGGCGCGCACCTCGACGCCGCCAACGAGGGCATGCTCGCCGTCATGAGCGCGGGCGCCGGCGCCCTCGACCGGGCCCTCAACATGTCCGTGGCCTCCGGCGACTCCGCCACCGGCAGCCGCATCGCCGAGGTGCTCGGCCGCATCTCGTCCGCCCCGACCGACGGCCTCAACGCGGCCCTGATCGGAGGCGGCGCCTCGATGTCCGGCGAGGCCGCCGTTGCCCTCGCCCGCATCGCCGCCCGCGGCAACACCTCCGTCTCCGGCGACGTCGTCTCCGCCCTCGGCACCGCCGTCGGGCGCCGCGTCGTCAAGATGGCCGTCATCATCGACGGCGACGCGCAGCGCGCCGCCGACCTGATCGGCGCCCTCGACGGGCAGGGCGTCCTCGCCCAGCACGCCGGCAGCGGCGCCCAGGGCCTCGTGATGCTCGGCCAGCTCGGCGGCATCGACGCGGTGCTCGTGGGCGACGACCTCCCGGACATCACCACCGACGCGGTGGTCGCCCGGGTCCGTCAGAACCCCGCCTTCCAGAGCACCCCGACCTTCCTCCTCACCGCCGACGAGGACCTGGCCGACGCCTACGGCGACCGGATCCAGGGCAGCTTCGCCGGCGCCGACGGGATCGACGCCCTCTCCGACGTCTTCGAGGCCCGCCTCGACGCGAACCGCGCCCGCGCGGACGCCCTCGCCCAGCGCTCCGCCGAGGCCCTCCGGATGCTCGCCTGGCGCGGCACCTCGGACCTCTCCGGCGCCGTCCCCGGCCTCGCCGCCGCGACCGACGGTCGCCGCGACGGCATCTCGGTGCCCGCGCTGCGGACCATCGGCATGATCGGTGACGCCTCCCACGTGGACGTGGTCCTCGCCGCCCTCGGGAACGGGGACGCCTCCGACGCGAGCCGCATCGCCGCGGCCGACGCCATGGGCTCCATCGGGGGTCGCATCGAGCTCGCCGCCGCCGCCTCCAGCGCCATGCGCGAGGTCCTCGACAGCGACGCCAGCCTCGAGCTGCGCGCCGCCGTCGCCGCCGCCCTCGGCCGCATGAACCTCGGCGCGGACTCGCGCGCCGGCGTCCTCGAGAGCGTCCGCTCCCGGGTCGGCGCTCAGTGAGAGACGGCCGGGCAGGCCCTCCTGGAGGGCCATCCCGCGACGAAAAAAACTGCGAGGCCCGCTGCCGCCCGTGGCAGCGGGCCTCGCTATGATTCGGCGCCTCGCGCGGGCGGCGGGAGCGCGCTCCATGCGTGCCTTCCAACGGCCCCCGAGTCCAAGGCCAGAGTAGCTCAGTGGTAGAGCACTGCTTTCGTAAAGCAGCGGTCACGGGTTCAAATCCCGTCTCTGGCTCCACCTTCCCTCGCGCTCCACGGGAGGCCCGCCGATGTCGAGTCCTGAAGCCCTTGAGGACCGCCTGATCGGCGTCATCCACCTCCCCGCGACGCCGGGTGCTCCCGGCTTCGAGGCCGGCGGGAGCGGCATGGGAGCCCTCATCGAGCGCGCCGTGGAGGACGCCCTGGCGTACGTGGAGGGTGGCATTCACTCCCTCGTGGTGGAGAACTTCCACGACGCGCCGTTCTTCAAGGAGGCCGCGCCCCCGGCGACCCTGGCGGCCATGGCCATCGCCGCGAGTCGCGTGCGAGCGGTGGATGGGGTGCGGTCCCTCGGCATCAACGTCCTGCGCAACGACGCCCTCGGGGCCCTCGGCGTGGCGGCGGCGGTCGGCGCCGAGTTCGTGCGGGTGAACGTCCACACCGGCGCCATGTACACCGACCAGGGGCTGATCGAGGGCCGCGCCGCCGAGACCATGCGCGCGCGCGCGGCGCTCTGCCCCTCCGTGCGGCTCCTGGCGGACGTGCACGTGAAGCACGCCACGCCGGTCGCCGGCGAGGTGCTGGAGGACGCGGCGCGGGACGCGGTGCTGCGCGGCCGCGCGGACGGGCTGATCGTCTCCGGGGTGGCCACCGGCGCGGCGCCCGACCCGCAGCGGGTCGAGCGGGTGCGCGAGGCGGTGGGCGCCGGCGTGCCGATCCTGATCGGCTCGGGCTTCCACGTGGACAACGCCGCCGCGCTGCTCGCCCACGCCGACGCGGCCATCGTCGGGACCGCCGCCAAGGCGGGCGGCGACGTCCGGGCCCCCGTGGACGCCGACCGCGTCCGCGCGCTCGTCCGGGCCACCGGCGCCTGAGGGTGCCGCGGGAGAGTTGCCGCCTGAGGGTGCCGCGGGGGTAGTGCCGCCTGAGGGCGCCGAGGCGGCGTTCTCGTCCGTGCGCCGCCAAGTCACCCCGGCCGCGAACGATCGGGCGTCACCGGAGCGTCCGGGATCGCGGCGCCCGAGGCGCCCGCGCGGATCCCGCTTCCACGGGGGACCTCAGGCGGGCTCGACCCGCGGCGCCTCGCCCACGAAGGGGACCGCGCGGCCGACGCCACCCTCGAGGGGCGCGGCGAGGGCCGCCGCGATGGGGCCCATGCCCCCCGCGGGGCCGATGGCCACGAGCCCGGAGCCCGCGCCGCTCAGGCAGGCCGCGTACGCGCCGGCCTCCTCGGCGGCCCGGACGGCGGCGTCCGAGCCCGGGATCAGCTCCCTGCGGAAGCGCTCGTGGAGGCGGTCCGTGACCCCGAGGGCCAGCCGCCCGGGGTCGCCCGTGCGGAGCCCGTCCAGCAGGAGCGCGAGGCGACGGGGGTTCTCCACGGCGTCGGCGAAGGGGACCTCCGTCGGCAGGGCCCCGCGCGCGGCCTCGGTGAAGAGCGGGGCCGCGGGCCACGCCACGGCGAAGCCCAGGGACGGGTGCACCGGGTGCTGGACCACCTCCAGGCCGCCCTCGTGGGGGACCGAGAGGGTGCACCCGCCGAGCAGGGAGGCGGTCCCGTTGTCCGGGTGTCCCTCCAGCTCGAGCGCGAGGCGCACGAGCTCATCCCGGCCTCGATCCTCGGAGCCCCGACCTTCCGCAGCGCGGTCCTCGGAGCCAGGTTCGGCAGGGCTCGGACCGTCGTAATTCGCGACGGCGTCAGCGATCAGCAGCCCGCACGCGGTGGCGGCCCCGCTGCTCCCGAGGCCGCGGCCCACGGGGATCTCGGAGCGGATGCTGATCGAGAGAGCAGGCAGCTCCACGCCGCGGTGGGCGGCGTGGCGGTCCAGGGCGCGGACGACGAGGTCGTCGCCGGCCTCGAAGGGCATCGACGGCGTCCAGGACACCGCGTGGGCGCCGCTCCCGCTGCTCCACTCGACCTCGGCCTCGAGGAACATGCCGAGGCAGAGCCCGAGGAAGTCGAAGCCCGGACCGAGGTTGGAGGTCGAGCAGGGGACGCGGAGGGCGAGGCGTTGGGGCATGGGACCATTCTATGTCGTCCAGGCGACGTTCTTGCCGTTCGCGAGCTCCGTGGCTAACGTGTCCTTGCAGACGCGATGGCCGCACACCGCCGCGTCGTGCTCTTCCCGGGGACGGGCGGCGTTCCGCCGACCGCTCCGCCCGGACTTCCACGCACCGCAACGTAGGAATCAGGAGGTTGTTCCATGTCCGTCGACTTCACCTGTGACGAGAAGGATCGGTTCTCTTCGCGCCTGTCCACCATCCCCGGCATCCGGCCCCTGCCGTCGGTCGGGGACTGGATCCTCCTGGAGGTCACGAAGCCTCAGGAGATCGCGCGCAAGGTCAACCGCCGCCTCGAGCCCGGGATCATGAGCGTCCCGCGCGGGATGGAGGGCGCCGTCCGCGTCCACGTGGGGGACCCCAAGGTCAACGAGCAGGTGCTACGCACGCTGCGGGACCTGGTCGCCTGACGAACCGCGCGGCGCCCGCCCCCGACCGGGGGCGGGCGCCGCGGTCGTTGGGGCGAGCCCCAGGCGCCCCCGGGCCCGCGCGAGGGCGGGCCGGGCCCCGGAGTCGGGCCCGGAGTCGGGCTCTGCGTCGGGCTCTGCGTCGGGCCCCGAACCGGGGGGAGCGGCGGCCCCTCTCCCCTCCGCTGCCCGTCGTGTCCCCGTCCGACGGACGAGGACCGCGTCGATCCGCACGGGCTCCCCGGCGCGTGCCCGTGAGCGAGGCTATCCTCGGCCCATGCTCTCCACCTGCTTGCTGCTCACGTCGACGCTCCCGCTCGTCCTCCCCTCGCCCCAGGACGCGGACGACGCGGCGGCCTCCTTCCCCGGGGACACCACGGTCAGCGCGGAGGTGAGCGCCGACGAGCTCCGGGGTCACGTGCAGGCGCTGGCGTCCGACGCCATGCAGGGGCGCGCCATGGGGAGCGAGGGGAGCCACGCGACGGCGCGCTACCTGGCCGCCCGGCTGGAGGCGGCGGGCTACGCGCCCGGCGCGGAGGACGGCTCCTACCTCCAGCGGATCCCGCTCCAGCGCCTCGTCTACGACGGCGTCCCCGAGCTCCGTGTGAAGGTGGGCGGCGAGGAGCAGGTGCTCTACAACGGCGAGGCCTTCACCTTCAGCGCGCGCGGCGCGCTCGCCGAGGCGCCCGGCCCCATGCGCGTCGTGGTGGTGACCGAGGAGGACGACGTGCCGGCCGAGGCGAGCGCGGAAGTCGCGCTCGTGATGAGCACCTCCGCCATGCGGTCCCGCCGCTGGCTGAGCGCCGCTGGCCACGGCCGCGGCGAAGGCTTCGGGATGATCGTCCTCCCGCGACGCGCCGAGCCGCGGGAGCGGTCCACGCCCCAGGGCGGCACCCTCCGCCCGGTGACCGCCGACGGCCGGTCCGCCATCCAGGTCTCCCTGCGCGGCGAGTGGAGCGGCCGCTTCTCCGCCGGCGAGGTGACCGAGGTGACCCTCGTCCCCAGGGCCCGGGCCGAGGAGGGGGTCGACTACAACGTGCTCGGCTTCCTCCAGGGCCGCGGCACGGACGCCGCGCCCGAGCTCGGCGAGGAGGTGGTGGTCCTCTCCGCCCATCGGGACCACATCGGGGTGAGCGCGCGGATCCAGCGCGGGGACCCGAAGGCGGACGCCATCATGAACGGGGCGGACGACGACGCCTCGGGTTGCGCCGCGGTCATGGAGGTGGCGGAGGCCCTCTCGGCCGCCGGCGCCGAGGGGCAGGGCCCCGTCCGTTCGGTGCTCGCCGTCTTCGACACCGGCGAGGAGAGCGGGTTCGTGGGGTCGACCCACTGGGTGAAGCACCCCACGGTGCCCATCGAGCGGGTGGTCTGCGCCCTGAACTTCGAGATGCTGGGCCGCCCGGACGACCTCGTGGGGGGGGCGGGCCAGGTCTGGCTCACCGGGGACGACCGGTCGGACCTGGGCCCGGGGCTCAGGGAGCGCGGGGTGGAGATCAAGCCCGACCTGCGGCCGGCCATGAGCTTCTTCACCCGGTCGGACAACGTCCCCTTCGCGCGGGCCGGGATCGTCGCGCAGACCCTCTCCACCTACGGCGAGCACACGGACTACCACCAGCCCTCGGACGAGTGGGACACCCTCGACTACGCGCACATGGAGGCCGCGGTCCGGCGGTGCGTGGAGGCGGCGCGCGTGCTCGTGGACGGGACCTGGCGGCCGAGGTGGAACGAGGGAGAGCCCCGCTTCTGACCTCGCAGCGCGGCTGCGAAACCGAGGGCGGCGCGAGCGCCTCGCTCCCGCGATCGCTACGCTTCTGCTCGACCGCGCGGCGCTGGAGCCGCCGAGACCCAGGGGGAAGAGAATGGCCTCGACCACGAAGACCAAGACCGACAAGCCCAAGGCGCAGGGCAAGAGCAAGGACAAGAACAAGGGCGGCGGGGCCGGCGAGGGCGCCGACCGGCGCCGGACGTCCCGCGCCAAGGACAAGAAGGGCTCCAAGGAGGGCAAGAAGCGGGACCGGCGGATGAACGCCAAGAACGCGGACCGCTACGAGCTCTACCAGCGCGCGGTCAACTCGCCGGAGACGGACATCGACTTCCTCGAGAAGGCGTACGCCCACTACCGGGACAGGAAGCCCATGCGCTTCCGCGAGGACTTCTGCGGCACCGCCTCCATGTGCGGCGAGTGGCTGAGTCGGGATCCCGAGCGGAGCGCCGAGGGCGTCGACCTCGACCCCGAGCCGATCGAGTGGGGCAAGCGCCACAACTTCACCAAGGTGGAGGACGGGATCGAGCGCGTGGAGTTCCGCCTCGACGACGTGCGCTCCCCCTCGACCGTCAAGCCCGACATCACCGCGGCGCAGAACTTCAGCTACTGGTGCTTCAAGACGCGCAAGGAGCTGCTCGACTACTGCAAGTCGGTGCGCGAGAACCTCGCGGACGACGGCATCTTCGTGATGGACCTGTACGGCGGCCCCGAGGCCACGGTCGAGCAGGAGGAGCTGCGCTCCCTCGGGGGCGGCATCGAGTACGTCTGGGACCAGCGGGAGTACGTGCCGGGGACGGGGCAGTTCCTCACCGCCATCCACTTCCGCTTCCGGGACGGCTCCGAGCTCACCAACGCCTTCGAGTACGACTGGCGCTTCTGGCACCTGAACGAGATCCGCGACGTCCTCTACGACGCGGGCTTCAAGGACGTGTCCACCTGGTTCGAGGGGACCGACCCCGACGACGAGGACGAGGGGGACGGCATCTTCGAGCTCGACGAGCGCGGTGAGAACTGCGAGGCCTGGCTCGGCTACCTCGTGTCGGCCAAGTGACGTCGGCCCCCTCTCCCGAGAGCCAAGGTGCCCCGAGAGCTGAGGGGCCCTGAACGCCGACGGCCCGGCGTCCCTCGCGGGGCGCCGGGCCGTCGGCCTTCGAGGGGCTCCACGGGCGGTACGGGGCGCCCGCCGCCGGGACCTCAGTCGCCGGGGCCTCAGTGACGGAGGTCCGTCACGTTCTGCACGAGGTTGTTCTCGTCCACGTCGAAGGCGATCGGCGTCGTGATCCCGTAGCCGCGCTTCAGCGCGGGGAGGGTCACCTTCTGGGAGGGCTCGGGCAGGAGCTGGCAGAGGTTGTTCTCGGCGGTGTCCTTGGTCTCGACGATCCGCAGCAGCACGAGGGTCCTGCCCCCCGTGGCGCCGCCGTCGGCGGACCACCGCGTCGGGTCGTTCTGCGCCTCGGCCCAGAGCTCCTCCAGGTGCGCCTTGCAGACCTCGCAGGTCTGCCGGTACACGACCACGTGGCTGTTGGGCAGGACGGCCCCCTGGCTGTAGTCGGCGAAGGCGGCGATGTCCGTGGCGTAGAAGTCCTCGCCCGTCCAGGCGTCGGAGCGCAGCTCGTAGAACTCCGGCAGGGCGTCGGCGCCCTCCTCGGCCGCGACCTCGGCGTCGGCCCCTTGGACCTCGGCGTCGCCGACCTCGGCCACGTCCTGCTCGGTGGGGAGGGCGTCACCCGCGTTCACGTCGCCGGCGTTCATGCCCTCCGCCGCGTTCGTCTCCGCCTCCACGTCCTGGGCCAGCTCCGGGCGCGTCCCCTTCGGCAGCGTCGGGCGGTCGAGCTTCATGAGCGGCGCGGCGACCGCCACCGCCAGGAAGGGGAGGAAGGCGGCGGCGCCGAGCCCGGAGCCGGCGGGCATGCGCCACGGCTTGGAGAAGAGCAGCAGGCCCAGGAGGCTGCCGTCGATCAGCATCATCTGCCACGGGGCGATGGTCACGTTGGAGCCGAAGCACCCGCAGGAGGACTCGCCGCCCAGGGCCAGGGGGACGAGCACCGCAAGGAAGACCGAGAAGATGCCGCCGAGGGCCACCCAGCCCAGCCGCGGCACGGCGAGCACGAGGCCGACCACCGCGAGCTCCGCCGCGATCGCGAGGCGGAAGGTCTCGAACTTGTCGAACGGCGAGTGCTCGACCACCGGCTGGGGCAGGTCGTTGGGCGAGCCGTCGAAGAGCTTGTAGAGGGCGCCGGCGAGGAGCCAGAGCAGGCCGCAGGCGAGGGCGAAGCCGGGGAGGCGGGGGCGGTCCATGGTCGGGGGTGAGGGGTGCGTCGCGGCGAGGGGCGGCGGTGGTGCGTGGCGGCGGGTCCTGGGTGGGTACGCGGCGCGCCCCGACCCGTTGGTGACGTGGAGGTCGGTGGTCCCCGACGCTCCCGTGCGCTGCTGGAATCCTACTTCGGGCGCCCGCCCGGTGCGGCGAGGTCCCCCGGGCCCGGGAGGGCCTCGAGCGCTGCGGAGAGGGCGTCACGGCGGCCCCAGAGTGGGTCGAAGAGCCACAGGAAGGGGCATGGCTCCAGGGCCTGGCGGGCGGCGGGGCCGGCGGCCTCCTCGAAGATCTCGAGCTCCTGCGCCCGGGCCTCGGGGCCCAGCACGAGGAAGGGGACCCCGTCCCGGAGGCCCGCCGGGACCCACCTCGGGGGGGCGGGCTCACCGGGAGCCGCCGCGAGCAGGTCGAGCCCGTGCGCGCGGGCGGCGTCCCTGAAGCCCTGCAGGGCCTCCGGGACCACGAAGCCCCCGACGAAGGCACGCCGGCCCCAGTCGAGACCGTCGTGCCCGGGAGCGAAGGGCTCTCCGGGCTGGGAGGCCACGGGCAGGAGGCCGGCCGCGACGGCCCGGAGCAGGGCCGGCCGCAGGGCGTCCGACTCGTCGTCGAGCTCCGCGGCGCCCCAGCCCGGGAAGCGGGCGAGCTCGCCCGAGAGGAAGCGGCGGGCGAGCTCGAGGAGCTCGCGGAAGGTCGCGGCGTCCGCCCAGTCGGCGGGCGCGGCGCCACCGGGCCGCGCGCTCAACCGTCCTCCGCGTCGATGCGCCGGAGGACGTCGTCCCAGTCCAGGTCGAGGGGGTCCGGCGACACTCCCTCGGTGGCGTCCACCTGGGCCTCGATCTCCTGCACCCGCGTGGCGTGGTTCGGGTGGGTCATCAGCCACCCGAGCACGTCCGGGACCTCCCCCTGCTTCTCCTCGAGGATCCTGAAGAACTCCGCGAGCTGCCGCGCGTCGAGGCCGGCGCGCACCATGGCGGTGGTCCCGAGGACGTCGGCCTCGGTCTCCTGGGCGCGGTCCCACTCGCGCCCCTTGACGAGGGCCAGCACCTCGCCGGTCATGCCGATCAGCCCGCCGGTGCCCCCGAGGATCAGCTGCACCCCGGCGAAGAGCCCGAGCTGGTTCGCCACGCGGCGCAGGCCGTGACGCTGGAGGACGTGGGCCATCTCGTGGCCGATCACCCCGGCCACCATGTCCGGCGAGGTCGCCTCGCGGATGAGCCCGGTGTACACGGTGATGAAGCCGCCCGGCAGGGCGAAGGCGTTCATCTCCTCGCTCTCGACGACCCGCACCGTCCACGTCACGTCCGCGGGGTCCACGTCGGTCCCCTCGAAGTGGCCGCTCAGGCGCTCCACCATCAGCTCGATGGCGGCCTGGACCTCGGCGTCCTCGAGCTCGTCGCCCACCTCCATGGAGTCCACGGTCAGCCGACCGAGCTCCTCGTCGATGGAGTAGGGGAGCTGGTCCACCGTCGTGTCCATGGTGGCCCGGAAGCACCCGGGCACCGCGGTCACGCCGAACCAGATGAGCAGGGCGAAGGCGATGCAGCCCAGCACGCCGGACCCCTTGAGCCCGACCTGCCCGCCGACGAGCTTCGCCAGCTCGCGGTCGAGGTCGTTGCCGGCGGCGCCCTCCAGGGCGCGCAGGAAGCCCGGGTCGTCGGACCCGAGGACCCGGTCCCGGGTCACCACGAGCACCGCCCCGTCGGCGTCGTCGCGGCGCCGCTTCACGCTGCGCCACGGCTCACGGGCGCCGCCGTCGGCGGCGATGCCCTCCAGGTCGAGGGTGAGCTTCGTCGGTCGGCGCTGGCCCCCCGCGACGTGGAAGCCGTCGAGGACCATGTGGGTCTTGAACTCGTCCTGCATGGGGGAATCGCGCTCTCGCTGGAGGCACAATAGCGACATGCGACTCGGATTCGTCCTGCTCGCCGCGCTCAGTGCCAGCTGCGGGGGAGCCCCGGGGGGCGGGGCCGAGGACGCGCGCCCGAACCTGCTCCTGATGGTCTCGGACGACCAGGGGGCGGTGCTCGGCTGCTACGGCGCCCAGGGGGTCCAGACACCGCGGCTGGACGCCCTCGCCGCGGGCGGCCGGCGCTTCGACCGCGCCTACGCCCCGAGCGGGGTCTGCACCCCGTCCCGGTCCTCGATCTACACGGGGCTCATGCCCGCCCGGCACGGGGCCAACGGCTTCGGCCCCCTGGCCGACGGCGTGCCCCTCTGGACCGACCTCCTCGGGGAGGAGGGGTACCGGACCGGGCTCATCGGGAAGGTGGGGGCGAAGCCCCTGCGCCGCTTCGACTTCGACTTCATCTCCCGCTCGGACCGGGAGGACGAGGGCGCCCGGAGCCTCGCCTGGCACGTGGAGCAGCTCGAGGCCTTCCTGTCCGAGGACGACGGCCGGCCATGGGCGCTGGTGGTCAACTTCCGCGACAGCCACTGGCCGTTCCCGACGGACGGCGCGCCCTTCGGGGACGCGCCGCCGCCGCCCCACGACCCCGCCGCGGTGGAGGTGCCCGCGGAGCTGGTGGACACGCCCGCCGTTCGCGCGGAGCTGGGTCGCTACCACGACGGGCTGCGCCGCATGGACGCGACGGTGGGGGCCATGCTCGACCGCCTCCGCGGAGAGGTGGACCCGCTGGTGGGCTTCTTCACCAGCGACAACGGCCCGCCGTTCCCCTTCGCGAAGACGACCCTCTACGAGGCGGGGATCCGCATGCCGCTGATCGCCTTCGGGCAGGGCGTGGCCCCCGGGACCGACGTGCATCTCGTCAGCCTGACGGACCTCCTGCCCACGTTCCTGGACCTGGCGGGAGCGGACCCGGAGGCGCAGGCGTTCGACGGCCGTTCGCTGCGCCCGCTCCTCGAGGGCCGGGCGCCCGACGGCTGGCGGACCGCGATCTTCGGGACCCACGACGGGCACCGCGTGGAGCCCATGGTGCCCTCCCGCTCGGTGCGCTTCGGGGACTGGAAGTACATCCGGACCTGGGGCGCGGGGCTGCGCTTCGAGAACGGGGTGATGCTCACCTCGGACACCTGGCCCGAGATGGTGCGGGCCGCCGCCGCGGACCCCGCCGTGGAGGCGCGCGTCCTGAGGCTGCAGTTCCGGCCGGCGGAGGAGCTCTACGACCTCGCGGCCGACCCGCGGGAGCTCGCGGACCTCTCGGGCGCGCCCGAGGCCGCCGAGGCCCTGGCGGAGGGCCGGCGGCTGATCGAGACGAGCGCGCTCATCGACCTGCCCGGCCGCTAGCGGTCACTTGCGGGCGGCGCCGAGGCTGAGGAGCGCGTAGCTCGTGGCGAGCACCGGGTTGCCCTCCCACCAGCGGGGCGCGTTGCGGTTCGTCCAGCTGCCGTTCCCGCGGTCCTGGAGGGACAGCAGGCGCCCGGCCAGCTCGGCGCGCCAGTCGTGCTGCACGCCTTCGCCGTCCACCACCTCGTCCACGCCGTAGACGTCGAGGGCCTTGGCCATGGTGTGGAAGTAGTAGTAGAGGCCCTGGTACGGCGCGACCGGGTCCCCGCCGGGATCGAAGCCGGGGTTCACGTCGAGGGTGTAGTTCTCGCAGAGCCACTTCCAGCAGGCCTCGACCCTCGGGTCGTCCTTGCTGAGCCCCGCGAACACGAAGCTCTTAAGGAGCGCGTAGGTCATCGAGCCGTAGGAGCGCGGCACCTTCGTCCCGTCCTCCAGCTTCACGAAGCCCGCCTTGGAGTCGCCCGGCGCGTACCCCGCGCCGCCGTCGTTCCCGGACTTGATCACCACGCCCTTGCGGGTGAGCTCCACGTCGTTCGTCTCCGAGCGGTTCTGGCAGCGCTCCAGGAACTTCAGGGCCCGCTGGAAGGCGGCGTCGTCCCTGGAGAGCCCGGAGGCGGCGAGCGCCTCCAGGGACATCTGGAGGTTCGAGAGGTCCGGCCGCTCGTCGCCCCCGTACCCGATGCCGCCGTAGTAGAGGTCGCCCTCGGAGTAGCCCTCGCCCTCGTCCGCCTGCAGCCCGACCAGCCAGTTGCGGGCGCGGACCACGCGCTCGGCGTGGGCGGGGGAGGAGGCGAGCGCCATGATCGAGGCCGAGGTGACGTAGTTGGCGAGGCGCCCCTGGTGGATGGAGCCGTCGTCCTTCTGGAGCGTCACCAGCCAGCCGAGGGCGTCGTCGATGGCGGCCTGGACGTCGGCGGGCCGCGGCTCGGGGACCTCGAGCAGGGCGCCGACCACCATGGCGGTGAGGCCGGCGTCCGGGGCGCCGGGGGCGCCCCAGCGAGCGCCCTCGCCCGCGGCCAGCAGGAACCGCGCGCCGCGCAGGACGGCCTCGTCGATGTCCGCGCGGGTCGCCGGGGAGTAGCGGGGCAGGGGCGCGAGCTCCCTGGCCTCCTCCTTCGGCGGCGTGACCCGGGCGCGGACGCGGGTGAGGGCGTCGATGGCGCGCGCGGTCTCCGTGACGCGGCCCCGGTCCCCTCCCCAGGAGCCGTCCTCGGCGCGGTCCGAGAGCAGCCGCAGCGCGAGCCGGGCGGCGTCCGCCTCGTCCTCCGGCACCTCGATCCGCGCCAGGGACGGGGCGTCCACCCCCTGCTTCGCGAGGTACTCGAGGGCGCCCGCGACCGCGGAGACGGAGCGGTCGTCGATGTGCACGGAGAGGGCGGCCGCGGCGAGGCGGGTGACGCCGAGGGGCGCCGCGTCCGGCTGGCCCGGGTCGCGGAACGACCCGTCGTCCTGCTGGAGCCCCAGGAGGTAGTCCAGGGCCTTGGCCACGAAGGGACCGTCCGGGCGCTCGTAGCGGCGGGGGCTGCGCGCCAGGGAGAACAGGACCCAGGAGGTCCCCTCGACGCCGCCGCCGTACGCCCCGGTCTCCGGGTTCTGGGTGCTGCGGAGCCAGCGCACGGAGTGGTCGATCTCGCTCTTCAGGTCGGGCAGCTGCGGGGCCTGGGAGGGCGTCGCGGCCGCGAGCCCGGAGAGGGCGACCGCGAGGGCGATCGCGAGGGGGAGGGAGAGCAGTCTCAGCATGGCGTCGGTAACGTAGTCGGGCCTCCCGCGCGGTTCATCCCCTCCTGGGGGCCGGGCCGCGCCGGCCCGTGGGCAACGGGGCGCAGCGCGGGAGGTTCAGCCATTGTCCACTTCCCCGACGTCACCATGTCCGACGCTCCCTTCATTCCGCTCCAGTTCCAGAGGCGCCCGGAGGACGAGATGCTCGCGCGGGCCCGGGCCTTCGCGGACGAGGCCTCCCGGCGGCGTTCGGTCCGCAGCTTCTCCCCGGACCCCGTGCCCCTGGAGGTCCTGGAGGAGTGCATCCGGGCGGCGGGCACCGCCCCCTCCGGCGCCCACAAGCAGCCCTGGACCTTCGCCCTCGTGACGGACCCGGAGCTGAAGGCGAGGATCCGGGAGGCGGCCGAGGAGGAGGAGCGCGCCAACTACGGCGGGCGCATGAACGACGAGTGGCTCGACGACCTGCGGCCCTTCGGGACCGACGCGGAGAAGCCCTTCCTCGAGGTTGCCCCGGCGCTGATCGTCGTGTTCCGGCATGCCTGGGAGCTCCAGGAGGACGGCGGCCAGGGGCAGAACTACTACACCCAGGAGTCGGTGGGGATCGCGAGCGGCATGCTCCTCGCGGCGCTCCACGCCGCGGGGCTGGCGACCCTGACCCACACGCCCAGCCCCATGGGCTTCCTGGCGAAGGTCCTCGGCCGCCCGGCGAACGAGCGCGCCTTCCTCCTCGTCCCGGTGGGCTACCCCTCCGACGGCTGCGAGGTCCCCGCGCTCGACCGCAAGCCCGTGGACGAGATCGTCGCCCGCTACTGAGCCCGGCCGGGGACGCCGCCGGCGTCGACCCGGACCGCGGTCCCGTAGGCCACGACCTCGGCGCAGTTCTTCGCCACCTCGCTGGTGGCGAAGCGGAAGCCGACGACGGCGTCGGCGCCGAGGGCCTGCGCCTCGCTCCGCATGCGGTCCAGCGCCTCCTCGCGCGCCTCCGCGATCACCTTGGTGTACTCGTGCACCTCGCCGCCCACGAGGGACTTGAGGGCGGCGATGACCTGGTGGCCCCAGTGGCGGGTGCGCACGGTGGTCCCCCGCACGAGGCCGAGGCTCTCGGTGATCGTCGCCCCGGCGACCTGGTCGGTGGTGAGGATCAGCATCTCAGCGTTGCACGTGTCGGTACGGGTCGAGGGGAAGGGCCCGGAGCCGGCGCCGGAGCACAGTGGTGAAGAGCAGGGCGAGGCCGAGGCCGCCGGCGGCCGCCAGCAGGCGGACGGGGAGCGGGACGCCGTCGTCCTGGAGGAAGTCGAGGCCGAACAGCAGCGCGCCCGCGGCGAGCGCGCCCGCCAGCAGGACCCACCCGAGGGCGCGGGACCCCCGGAACGACGCCTCCTCCCGGAGCTGCGCCCAGTCGAGCTCCGCCGGCTCCGGCGGGCTCGACCGCCGGGCGAGCACGTCGATGGCCCGGTGCTCGGCCACCCGCCGGAGCAGGTCCGGCTCGGCCCGCAGGCGCTCCGCGAAGGAGGCCGCCTCGGCGGCGTCCAGCTCGCCGTCGGCGTACGCCATGGCGAGGAGCTCGTCCTCGCCGGGCGGGGGCTCCTCGGGGCCCGTGTTCGTGGGGTCGGCACTCATGTGGTCTCCTGCCTGCGGCTTCCGGTGGCGCGCCGTCGTCAGCGGCTCGTGGGGCCGTCGCCGGCGTCCAGGAGCTCCTCGATGCGCGGGGCGAGGATCGCCTTGAGCCGCTTGCGGGCGTGGAAGAGGCGAGACATCACCGTGCCCTGGGGGATCTCCAGGGCGGTCGCGATCTCGCTGTACTTGAGCTCCTGGTGGTGGCGGAGCACGAGGATCTCGCGGTCGCGGGGGGAGAGCCGCTCGAGGGCCTCGTCGAAGTGCGCGCGGCGCTCCTCCTCGAGCAGCCGATCGGACGGACGCGGGGCGGCCTCGTCGGTGACCTCCAGGGCCCGGGGCTCCCCGTCCGCACCGGTCACCTGGAGGGACACGTTGCGGCGCCCGCCGCGCTTGCGGAGGTGGCTGAAGCAGGTGTTCCGGAGGATCCGGTGGAACCAGGGCAGGAAGGGCTGCGCGGGGTCGTAGCTCTCGCGGGAGCGGTAGGCCTTGAGGAAGGCCTCCTGGGTCATGTCCTGGGCGTCGGCGTGGGAGCCCACGAGCGAGCGCGCCGCCTGCAGGGCCACCCCGCGGAGCTTCCGGAACAGGGTCTCGAACGCCTCCTCGTCGCCCGAGCGGGCGGCGGTCATCAGCTGTGTGGCCTCGCAGTGCATCGTCGACCGCACGTACTCGTGGGCCTCGGGGTCATTCAGCGATTCCACGGAATCCGCCCGAGGGCCCGCCGCGGGGGCCTCCGGCGGGGTGCGGGGCGCCTCAGGGGCCCCTTCGAGACGCCCCGAGGCGGTCACGCGGCCCCCCCCGGTCGGCCCACCAGCGAGAGGGCGTGTGCGGCCGCCCGGTCGATGGCCCCGGGGGGCCCCAGCCGGCGGGCGGCCTCCTCGAGGGCCGCGGCGGCCGTGGCCCGGGTGTCCGGGTCCACGAACGCGTCGCGGACCTGCGCGCCGACGAGGGCGGCGGGGCCGGCGCCGCGGAAGGCGTGCTCGGGGATCACCTCCCTCCCGGCGAGCAGATTGGTGGAGGCGAAGAAGGGCGTCGTGAGGACGTGGTCGTAGAGCCAGGTCTCGAGGCGCTTGGACACGCGGTACACCACCACGGTGGGGAGGCGGTGGTGGAGGACGTCGGTGAGGATCGTCCCCGACACCGCGAAGGCGGCCCGGGCGGCGGCGAGCTCCCCGTGGAGGTCGCCGGTGGCGAGGGTCACGTCGTGCCCGGCCGCGAGCTCGGTGATCAGGCCGGCGTGCTCGTCGGTGGACTGGAGGACCCGGACCCGCGCGTCGGGCGCGGCGGCGCGGAGCGGCCCGAGCGCGTCCAGCATCCACGGGAGGTTGCGCTGGATGACGCCGCGGCGGCTCCCCGGCAGGAGCGCGAGCACCCGGGAGGCGTCGTCGGGCCGGCTCACCGGGACGTCGGCGAGGTCGTCCAGGAGCGGGTGCCCGATGTGTCGCGTGCGGACCGAGTGCCGCGCGAACCACGCGGGCTCGTGGGGCAGGATCGTGAGGGACAGCTCCATGGCGCGCCGGTAGCCCCGGACGCGCCAGGGGGCCCAGCCCCAGTACTGCGGCGCGACGAGGTGACAGGTGCGGACCCCGTACCGCCGGACGGCGTGGGCGAGGGGGACGTTCAGCGCGGGGGAGTCCACCGGGACGAAGAGGTCCGGGCGCACGTTCCTGGCGTGCCGGGCGGTGTCCTCGATGACGCCCACGTAGTAGGGGAGCGAGCTCAGCACCCCGTCGAAGCCCGTGTGGGCGCGCGCCACCGGGTCGGCGATGGTCCGCACCCCGAGCTCCCGCAGCCGCTCCCCGCCGAGGGCCGTGATCTCGGGCTCCGGGGCGCCGGCCTCCGCGGCCCGGCGCCGCAGCGCGCGGACCAGGTTCGCCCCGTGGATCTCACCCGACGCCTCGGCGGCACCCACCAGGATGCGAAGCGGCCGGTCCCGGGGGAGGTCGAGGTCGGGGACCGGGCTGAGCTCGCCCGTGCCGTCCCGGACGTCGGCCGCCACCTCGGCGAGGACGCGCCGGCGCGCGGGCACGTGCGCCGCGTAGCGCAGCGGCGCGAGCAGCGCGCCGCCCAGCGCCCGCCCGAGCTCGAGTCGGGCGGCGGTCCGCGGTCGGACGCCGTGCTGTTCTCCATCGGCCACGTCGGGAGGATACGCCCGGAGCGAGTTATCCTCCTCCCCGGATGGTCCGACTCCTCGTCTTCTTCCTGGCGGTCTTCGCCCTGACCGGCTTCCTGGCCCAGCTCCCCGTGGTCGGGGCCCTGTTCCGGATCCCGTTCCTCGGGTTCTGGTTCACGGCGCTGCTCCTCTCGGCGGTGCTCGCCAAGCTCGGGACCGAGGCGGTGGACGCGGGGGCCCGGCGCCGGCTGGAGCGCTCCCTCGGGGCGGTGGACACGCCTCACCACAAGGGCAAGCTCGGCGCCCTGCTGCTCTCCCAGGGCAAGGCGCGGCGAGCGGTGCCGCTCCTGGCGGCGGCGGCCGAGGGAGACCCGGGCTCCCAGGAGTGGCGCTATCGGCTCGGGGAGGCGCGCCTGCGCGCGGGGGAGCCGGCTGCGGCGCTGGTCGCCCTCGACACCGTCCTCGCCGAGGACGAGGAGCACGCCTACGGCGGAGCCATGCTCCTGTCCGCCGACGCCGCCCGTCGGGCCGGGGAACTCCCCGGCGCGCTCGAGCGGGTGGCGAGGTTCGAGCGGAACCATGGCCCCTCGCCAGCGAGCGCCCTCCTGCGCGGCCGGGTGCTGCGGGCCTCCGGGGACGAGGCGGGCGCGGCGGCGGCCTTCCGGGAGGTCGTGCCCCTCGCGGTCGCCGGTCGGGGGCGGACGTCCCGAAGCTGGACGTGGCGCCTCAGGACGGTGCTGGCCAGGTGCTTCGGCTGACGGGGCTGGAGGGCGGCGACCCGGCGGGACGATGACCTGCCCATGAGCGCGCTCCTGACGCCCCTCCTCGCGGCCCTGGCCCTCGGCGCCAGCGCGCCCTCGGCGCCCGTGGAACGGCTGGACCGCTACCCGACCCTGGGCTTCGCCTTCGAGCGGTCCTCCCGGCTCGAGGCCCGCCAGGTCCCGCCCGACGCGGAGGGGCTCCTGCTGCTCTTCGCGCCGAAGGACGCGCCGCGCGACCAGGTCGCGCCCGTGACCCAGCGGGTCTACCGCATCGAGGACGCGGGCCTCGACCACGCCGCGCTCCGGGCGTGGACCCAGCGGCGGTTCCCCGCGGCCGAGCTCGCCGAGGAGCGCGCCGTCCGCGAGCGCTACGGCCGCAGCCCGCTCCGGCTCGAGGGGGCGCACGCCACCGAGGACGGAGAGCGGGGGCTCTTCGTCCACGCCTGGGTGGGCCCCGCCGACGCGGTGGTGTTCGTGGGGGAGTGCGAGGCGCGGGCCTTCCGGCGGGAGCGCCGCGGCTTCGAGCGCGCCGCCGGGAGCTTCCGGTTCTTCGAGCAGGCGGACACCGACGCGGCGCGCCGCCGCTGGGAGGCGCGCTACCGCCGCAGCCAGCTGCCCTTCGAGGAGCAGCGGATCGAGGTCGGGCTCGGGCTCGCGGAGGGGTGGACGGTCACCGACACCCAGGACGCGATGGTCCTCTTCCACGGCTCCGAGCGGTCGAGCCTGCCGGACCAGCTGGCGGACGGGATGGAGGCGGTGCGCCGCCGGCTCCGGAAGGACCTCCCGCCGGACGCGCCGATCGAGTCCCTGGCCGTGGTGCGGATCTGCCGGGACCGGGGGGAGTACCTCACCTACGGCGGCAGCCCCTCCACGGTCGGCTACTTCAACCCGGGCGTCGGGGAGCTCGTGCTCTACGACGCGCGGACCGACGCGGACGGCCCGCTGCCCGTGGGGCACCCCACCATGCGGACCCTGTTCCACGAGACCTGCCACCAGTACCTGCACCAGGTCACGAGCGCCGCAGCGCCCCACACCTGGTTCGGCGAGGGGCTCTCCGAGTACTACTCCGGGTGCCGGCCGCGGGCCGGCCGTGTGGAAGAGGTGGACTCGCTGGAGGATTCGCTCGCGACCCTCCGCCGGCCCGAGGTGCGGGCCGCCCTGCCGCCGCTCTCGGTGCTCCTGACCTGCTCCCAGGAGACGTTCTACGCCCAGGCCGCGCTCTGCTACCCCTACAGCTTCGCGCTCGTGCGCTTCCTGCTCACCAGCGAGGAGGCCCGGGGGCGTCCCGCCTGGAGCGGGATGGTGGACCGCTACTTCCTCGGCCTCCGGGAGGCCTGGCGCGCGGAGGCCGAGCGGCTGGCCCTGCGCGGGATCACCCGGAGCGAGTACGCGCGC
Source organism: Planctomycetota bacterium (assembly GCA_050049155.1). Taxonomy (GTDB): domain Bacteria; phylum Planctomycetota; class UBA1135; order UBA1135; genus Saltatorellus. Next base: position 23,237 of record JASFWR010000004.1, read on the forward strand.
TCCATGGGGCGCGCGCAGGCCGAGGCCCTCGAGGCGGCGCTGGAGGGCGTGGACCTGCCGGAGCTGGAGCAGGCGCTGAATGCCTGGATCCAGCGCGGGCGGGGCTGACCCCGCCCTACGCCGCCGGCGTGGAGGGCGTCCACGCGGGGGCGGACGTCAGGGCACGCGCTGCAGGAACGCGCGCGCGGAGAGCCCGTAGGAGACGACCGTACAGGCGAGCATGGGCGCCAGCAGGGACCAGTCCATGGCGTCGCCGTTCACGATCCGCATGAAGACCTGGATCTCCACGAGCTGGTACAGGGAGTACTGGGTGACCCCCTCGACGAGGTAGAGGGCGAAGACCATGACCGAGAGGAACAGCATCACGAAGCTGATCTTCATGGGCTCCGAGCTCCTCGACGACCACAGGAACGTGACCGCGTAGATCGCCGCCAGGAAGGCGCTCATGTGGATCGAGCAGCGCATCAGGTCCGCCATGTCCATGGACTTGTCGAACTGCTCGAGGAGCGGCGGGACGGTCGCGCTGGTGAGGAAGACGGGCAGGACCACGACCATGAGGCCGCCCAGCCACCGCTCGGTCATGAGGCGGAGCCGGGACACCGGACGCGCCAGCCAGAGCTCCATGGTCCCGCGGTGGGCCTCGCCCGCGATGGAGTTGGCGGCGAACAGCACGCTCGCGGCGGTCCCGAGGGCGCTGCACCCCTTGAAGTAGTGCTGCCCGACGATGTACCCCGAGACGCCGAACTGGTCGACCTGGTCCACGAGGTCGCTGAGCATCGCGATGGGCGCGGCCAGGGTCTTGATGGAGCCGATGTTCTGCTCGAACGTCGGCCACCAGTAGATGGCGGCCACGAGCATGATCTCGAGCACCACGAAGAAGCCGAAGCCGTAGACGAGGTAGCCACGCGCGCCGCGGAACATCAGGTGCCCTCCACGCCGTACAGGGTCCTGTAGAGCTCGCTCAGGGAGATGCGGCCGTGCTCGACGCTGGCCGGCGCGGGGAGGTCCCGGGCGGCGGCAAGCCGCCCGAGGAAGGCCCGCGGGTCGTCCTCGGCGAGCAGGACCGTGACGCGCTCGCCGTCCATCTCCACGGACTCGACCTCGGGCCCCTCCAGGACTCGCACCGCCTCGGGAGAGAGGCCCGCCGGGGCCCCGTGGAAGCGCAGCCGGACCAGCCGGCCGGCGCGGCGCCGGACGTCCTCCGCGCGCTCGTCCGCGACCACGCGGCCCGCGTTGAGGAACACGAGCCGCTCGCAGGAGCGGTCGACCTCCCCGAGGTGGTGGGAGGAGAGGAGGATCGTGGTCCCGCTCGCCGCGTCCGCGTCGATCAGGTCGAGCACCTGGCTGCGCTTGGCCGGGTCGAGCCCCTCGCTGATCTCGTCCAGGATCCGCACCCGGACCTGCGGGGCGATCGCCGCCGCGAAGAGCAGCTGCCGCTTCATCCCGTGGCTGTAGTCCCGGACCCGGCGGTCGAGCGGGAGCCCCAGGTCGACCGCCACCTCCCGGGCGCGCGCGAGGGCGCCGCCCTCGCGGCCGCGGAGCAGGAAGCGCAGGTGCTCGTCGCCCTTGAGCTCGCCGTAGAGGTGGAGCTCGCCCGGGGCGTAGGTGGTGCGGCGCCGGATCTCCAGCCCGTCGCCCCTGAGCGGCGCGCCGTCCACGACGACCTCGCCCCGCTGGAGCGGGACGAGCCCGGTGAGGAGGCGCATGAGCGTGCTCTTGCCGCTCCCGTTCGGCCCGAGCAGGCCCACCACCCCGCCCGGCTCCACCTCGAGGTCGGTGGGCTCCAGGGCCTGGTGCTCCCCGAAGCGGTGGGAGAGGCCCCTCACCGAGAGACCCCCGCCCGCGGGGGCGTGGGGGGCGGGTGCGGTGGAGCTGAGCGCGGTCACGGCCGTGGTACGTTACCCACCGTGGTCAGCGTCCGCATCCAGGAGGAGATGAAACGGGACCTCCTCGGAGCGGTCCACCGGGTCGCGCTGGAGGCGGACTCGGGGGAGGTGCGCGAGCTCGTGCTCCGGCGCCTCGACGGCCCCCTCTGGCTCCGCCCGCTCGCGCACCTGCTCGCCGCCCGGGAGCAGCGCGCCCTGCGGGCCTGCGCCGGGCTGCCCCACGGCGGCCCGCCCGAGCTGACGCCGGAGGAGCGCGACGCCCTCGCCGAGGCCTGCGGCTCGCGGACGCCCCACCTCCGCAGGTTCGTCCCCGGCGTCCCCCTGCACCGCGCGCAGCGCCTGCCGCGCGACTTCTTCGATCACCTGGAGGCGGCCGTCCGCGCGCTCCACGGCGCGGGCGTCTGCCACAACGACCTCCACAAGGAGCAGAACGTCGTGGTCGATCCGGAGGGCTGGCCGCGGCTGATCGACTTCCAGCTGTCCAGCGTCCACCCCGCGCGGTCCGGGCGGGCCTTCGAGTCGAGGTGCAGGGACGACCTGCGCCACGTCCAGAAGCTGCGGCGGCGGTACACCAAGGACGGGCGGGGCCCGGCGGAGCTCGGCGTCCCTGAGGAGCGCCGCATGCCGCGCCGCGGGCTCGCCCTCTGGTGGAGGCGGACCGTGAAGCCGCTCTACCTCGCGGTCACGCGCGGCCTGCTGGGCACCAAGGACGGCGAGGAGCGGCGGTCCAGCGCGGGGCCCTGGCCCAGCTGGGAGGCGCCCCTCGGCGAGGCGCCCGAGGACGTCAGGGGCGGCAGCGCTCGAGGAAGTTCCTGAACACCGCCCGGCCCCCGTCGGCGCAGAGGACGGACTCGGGGTGCCCCTGCAGTCCGAACAGGGGGAGCTCCGCGTGGCGCAGGCCGGCGACGTCCCCGTCGCCGGTCCGCGCGGTGACCGTCAGCTCCGCGGGGAGGCCCTCCTCGTCCACCACGAGGGAGTTGTAGCGCGCCATGGGGAAGGGGTCCGGGAGCCCCTCCAGCACCCCGGTGCCGTCGTGGTGCACCGGGCGGACCGCCCCGTGGACCAGCTCGGTGGCCCGGCGGATCCGCGCCCCGAACGCGCTCCCCAGGGCCTGGTGCCCGAGGCAGACGCCGAGGACCGGGGGCGGGTCGCCCCCCGCCGCGGCCGCCAGGAACACGCCCTCGCTGCACCCGGCGCGGTCGGGGGTGCCGGGCCCGGGGCCCACCAGGACCCCGGCCGCGTCCAGGACCTCCTCCGGCCGCGCCGTGCGGCCGTCGAACACCCGCACCTCGGCCCCGAGCCCCTGGAGGGCCTGGACGAGGTTGAAGGTGAACGAGTCCCGATTGTCGACCAGGGCGATCACCGCCCTGTTGTACCGCGCGGCGGCCAGGGTCTATCGTTCCGCACGATGAACATCGTCATCATCGGCGCCGGCGAGGTGGGCCAGCACCTGGCCGGGGTGCTCAGCCGCGAGGAGCACTCCGTGACCGTGGTCGACCCCGACCCGTCCAAGTCGCGCAAGCTGACGGAGTCCCTGGACGTCCAGGCCCTCGTCGGGGACGGCACGCGCGCCGACACCCTGACGGACGCCGGCGCGTCCTCCGCGGACCTGGTGGTCGCGGTGTCGGACGACGACCGGGTCAACATGCTCACCAGCGTGGTCGCCAAGAAGCTCGGCGCGAGCCGGGTGATCATCCGCCTCAAGGACACCCGGGTCCTCGACGACTACCGCTACTTCTACAAGGACGCGCTCGGGTTCGACGTGGTGCTGTCCACCGAGCAGCTCGTCGCGGAGGAGCTCCTCAACCTCGTGCGGGCGAGGCACGCGCTCGAGGTCACGTACTTCGCGAACGACCGCCTCCAGCTGCGGCGCCTGCGGCTCAAGGAGGACTCCGCCCTCCTCGGGAAGCCCCTGGAGGAGCTGCGGATCCCCACCGGCGTCCTGGTCGCGGCGATCTCCCGCGGGGGGGAGCTGGTGGTGCCCTCCGGGGCGGACGCGCTCCAGGGCAAGGACCAGGTCCACGTCCTGGGCTCCTCCGAGGGGCTGGACGAGTTCGAGCGGCTCGCCGGGGAGAAGGTGGAGTGGCGCAGCTCGGTGGTCATCATGGGCGCCGGCGGCATCGGGCGGGAGATCGCGCTCCGGCTCTCGGGGTCCCCGGGCATCAGCGTGCTGGTCCTGGAGCAGGACCCCGCGCGCGCGCGGGCGCTGGACCTCGAGTGCTCCGGGGACCTGACCGTGATGGTGGGGGACGCCACCGACCTGACGCTGTTCCGCGAGGAGCGGCTGGCGGACGCGAGCGTCTTCGTGGCGACGACCCACGACGACGAGGACAACATCGTCGCCTGCCAGCTGGCCAAGTCCTTCGGGGTGAAGCGGACCGTGGCGCTCGTGGAGAAGGCGTCCTACGCGGAGATCTTCGACCTGCTGGAGGGCGTCGACCAGGCCATCAGCCCGCGCATGATGTGCGCGAAGGCCATCACCCGGCTCGTGCGGGCGGGCTCGCCCCGGGCCATCGCCTCCATCGGGAACGGTCAGGCGGAGGTGCTGGAGGTCGAGGTCGGCCTCAAGGAGCCCACCAAGCTCCGCAAGCTCGGCCTCCCGCGCGGCGTCGTGCTCGGGGCGATCGTGCGCGGGGAGACGGTGACGATCCCCGGCGGGGACACCGTCGTGCGCAAGGGTGACACGGCCGTGATGTTCGCCACGCGCGAGTCCCTCGAGGAGGCCGAGCGCGCGCTCGGGGTCCTCTGACCATGGGGCGCCGCCGAGCTCCGGGGGCCCGCGCCGGGCGGCCCGTCCGCGGGTCCGTTCGCCAGTCCATCCTGCGGCCCGCCAGCCGGGCCGCCCTTCGGCCAGCCGCCCCGGGGACCGAGCGATGAACTTCCGCGCCGTCGCGCAGATGCTCGGGGTGGTGCTCGTCTTGATGGCGGGCTTCCTCGCCGTCCCGGCGGCGGTGGGCGTCGCCATGGGGGAGCCGGGCCCGGCGACCAGCTGCGCGCTCGCCGCCCTCGTGACGGGGCTGGTGGGCGGCCTCGTGACCTTCGTCTTCCGCGGCGCCACCCGCGACACGCGGCGGCGGCCCGACTACTTCCGGCGGGAGGGCCTGGCCACCGTCGGCCTCGCGTGGCTCGTGGGCGGCGCGGCCGGGGCGCTCCCGTTCCTCTTCGAAGGCACCATCACCTCGCCGGTGGACGCCTTCTTCGAGTCGGTCTCGGGGCTCACCACCACGGGCTCCACCGTGATGACCGCGGCGGAGATCGACGGCATGCCCGCGGCCATCGCCTTCTGGCGGAGCTTCAGCCAGTGGCTCGGCGGCTTCGGCATCGTCATGGTCTTCGTGGTGATCTTCCCGACCGGCGGGCGCAACCTGTTCCGGTCGGAGGTCCCCGGGATCTCGCGGGAGGCGGGGCACCAGCGGGTCCGCGACGCGGCGCTGATGCTGATGAAGATCTACCTGGTCCTCAGCGTCACGCTCCTGGCCGCGCTCATGGTCGTCGGCCTGCCCGCCTTCGACGCGGTGCTTCACACGTTCACCACGGTGGCCAACGGCGGCTTCTCGAACCACTCCGAGAGCATCGCCTACTTCGACTCGGCCACCGTCGAGGCCGTGCTCGTCGTGTTCATGCTCCTGTCGGCGCTGAACTTCGCGATCTACGACACCCTGATCCGGGTCGGCCCGCGGCCCGCGTGGAGGAAGCTCGTGGGCAGCCTCGAGGTGCGCCTCTTCCTGGGCCTGGTGGTGGGGGCGTCCCTCCTGATCGCGGCCGTGCTCTGGTCGGCCGGGGCCGGGGACGAGGCCGCCTCCCCGGACGGCCCGCTCCAGGCGCTCCGGCTGAGCGTCTTCCACGTGGTCTGCCAGATCACCACCGCCGGCTACGCGACCGCCGACTTCGACGCGTGGCCGCAGGTCTGCCGCCTCGTCCTCATGCTCCTCGCCCTGTGCGGCGCCTGCGCGGGCTCGACGAGCGGCGGCCTCAAGCTCGTGCGGCTGGCGATCGCCTTCAAGGCGGCGCTCGTGGCCGTCCGCCGCTTCGCGCGGCCCCGGGTCATCCACCAGATCCGCATCGACGGGCAGGTGCTGGACGAGTCGGTGGTGGCGTCGGTGACCGGCTACCTGGTGCTCTGGCTGCTGGTCTTCCTGGGGGCCACGATGCTGCTGGGCGCCCACGGCATCGACCTGGAGACCAGCTCCACGGCGGTGCTGGTGACCCTGAACAACGTCGGCCCGGGGCTCGGCGCCGTGGGCCCGGCCATGAACTTCGGGGACCTGCCCGGGGCGGCCAAGTTCGCCCTGTCCATCTGCATGGTGCTCGGGCGGCTCGAGTTCTACGCCCTCGTGGCGCTGCTCATGCCGACGTTCTGGCGCCGCTGAGCGGCGCCGCCGCGGCGCGGCTCAGAGGATGTCCTCGCGGTAGACGAAGGGGCGCCTGCGCAGCTTGTCCCGGCGGTGGGCGGCGAGCCGCCAGAGGGTGTCGGCGCCGATGACCGCCAGGTACTGGCGCAGCTCACCGTCGCGCTGCAGCGAGACCTTCCCCGACACGAGCCCCACCAGCTCCCGGTCGAACTCGCCGAGCTTGCGGTACACGCCGGCCCCGGTCTGCTCGGCGCTGTCCTGGAAGCCGTCCGGGATCTCGAGCAGGACGCCCTCGACGCCCTCGACCACGCGGCACTCGGACATCACCGACCACCGGTCCCAGCCCCGGCGCCCCATGACCTCCAGCACGTCCCCGTCGGCGGGGAGGTCGAAGGAGACCGGGACGTGGGGGAGGCGGATCTCCATCTCGGCGGTGTACAGGCCGCCGCCCACCGGCTCGATCACGGATTGCTCGAGGGACGGGCCGTCCCCGAAGTAGGCCTCCACGGTGACCGGGCCGCGGTCGGTGGTCGTGCCGAGGAACACCACGCCGAACTCCGTCGAGACCCCGAGCTCGCTGCCCTGCTCGGTCATGATCGCCACGACCGGGTCGGTGACCTTCCGGTTGCCGGTGCAGGCCGCGAGGGTGAGCGCCAGGGTGACGGCCGCCCAGCGGGTGGCGCGGTCGGCGGTGGACGGTCGCGAGGGGGATTCAAGCATGGCTCGGAGGCCCTGGGTGGGCCCGTGGACGGCGGGAGGCGAGGGGCGCGCCCTGCAAGGTTTATCGTCGGACCGGGGAGCGGACTCGACCCGTCCTCGGATTTGATCGGGGCGAGCGCCGGGCGCGGCCTCCTCCTGGCCTCCAGGGCCCCGGGCGTCCACGACTGGTTCAGCGGGGGGGCCTCCGTCGCACCCCGTGAGGGCGCGGCCCCATCGGCGAGCTGGCGGGTCCGAGGAGGGCAAGGGGCGGGCACCGTGGCGAGCTCGCAGGAGCGCCTGGTGCCCGCTGGCGATCGGGCGCCCGGCGGCCCGAGGCGGTGTCGGCCCCGCCGCGATGCCCGGTCCGTGATCGAGGTCCGCTCGCCGAGCCGCTAGGATCCCGGGCATGTCGCGCGACTACGACGCCCTGCTGCTCGACCTCGACGGCACGCTCCTGACCCCCGACGAGTCCGTCCACCCCAGGACCCGCGAGGCCATCCTCGAGGCCGAACGCCAGGGCGTGGAGGTCATGGTCGTGACCGGGCGCTCGAAGACCTCGGCGATGCCCGTGGTGTCGGACCTCGCCCTGGCCGCGCCGACGGTGCTGTTCAACGGGTGCGCGGTCTGGTGTCAGCGCGAGGGGCGGATGCTGGAGGAGCGCACGCTCTCCACGCGGACGCTGGAGCGGCTTCACGCGTGGGCCGCGGAGCGCGAGGCCCAGGTGATCGTCATGACGGCGGACGAGAAGCTGGCGCTCGAGCCCCGGAACGAGGAGGAGGCGCGGAACTTCGACGGCTTCATCAACGTGCAGTTCGTGGACCGTCCGGCGCTCCGCAGGGACTACACCATCCGCCTCAGCTTCCTCATGAAGTGCGGGGACGTGGGCTCGGCGGCGATCGCCGCGGAGCTCACCGAGGCGGCCGGCGCGCCGATCTACCTCTCGCACTTCCCGCTCTCGATCCTGCCCCGCCACTCCACGAACCCCTACAGCGCGATCGACGTCCACGCGCCGTGCCAGGGGAAGGCCGAGGCGATCCGCTTCCTCGAGGAGACGAAGGGGATCCCCGCCTCGCGGGTCATCGCCATCGGCGACGCCGACAACGACGTGCCGATGCTCCGCCGCGCGGGGCTGGGGGTCGCCATGGGCAACGCCTTCCCCGAGGTCCAGGCCGAGGCCGACCGGGTCCTCGACCACCACCACACCGACGCCATCGGTGCGCTCGTGGAGGACCTGCTCCTGCGCTGACCTCGGTCAGTCGCCGGAGGAGCTGTCCTTGGTCGACTTCTTGCTCGAGTCCGAGGCCTTCTGCCCCGCCGCGGAGTCGGCTTTCTTGGCCTCGTCGTACCCCTTCGAGCGGTAGTCGGTGACGTAGTAGCCGGAGCCCTTGAAGACGAACCCCGCCCCCGAGCCGATGAGCCGCTCCAGCTTGAGCTTCCCGCACTCGGGACACTTGCGCATCACCGGGTCGCTCATCATCTGGAACTCCTCGAAGGCGTGCCCGCAGGCGTTGCAGCGGTAGTCGTACGTGGGCATCAGGCGGTGCCCTCCGCCGCGTCCTCGACCGGGGCGTCCGACCCGGCGTTCCCCTCGGCTCCCGCCTCAGTGCCCATCTCAGTGCCCATTTCAGGCTCTCCCTCCGGGGCCGCGGCCACGCGCACCTGCGCGAAGCGGAGCACGGCCTCGCCCATGGTCCATCCCCCCCGCACGACCTCCACGATCGTGCCGGGCTCGTGCTCGTCGGTCTCCACGGTCGAGACGGCCTGGTGCCCGGCGGGGTCGAAGGCACCGGTGGCGTCGATGGCCTTCACGCCCATGCGGTCCAGGAGCCCCTGCAGCTGCTGCCGGGTCATCTCGACGCCGATCTTGAGGTTCTTCGCCTCCTCGCTCTCCACCTCCATGGCGAGGGCCATGTCGAGGTAGTCGAGGATGGTCACGGCCTCGCCGAGCACCTCCGACCGGGCGCTGGTGACCGCCGAGTCGATGTTCGCCTGGGCGTGGCGCCGGTGGTTCTGGAAGTCGGCCTGGAGGCGCATCAGGCGCTCCGTGGCCTCGTCCCGCTCGCGCCGGGCCGCCTCGAGGGGGTCCTCCTCCTGGAGCTCCTCGTCCTGGGCCCGCTCCTCGCCCACGGCGGCCGCCTCGGGCTGCTCGTCCACGGGGTCGCTCTCCGTCTCGGTTCGCTTGCTCTTTCCGAACGCCATGGGGGTCACTTGAAGTACTCGGTGACGCGGTCGAAGAACGACTTGCGGCCGCTCGTCTCCCGGTCGATCTCCTGGAACTCCTCGAGCAGCTCGCGCTGCCGGTCGGTGAGCTTCTTCGGCACCTCGCAGAAGACGCGCACCAGCTGATCGCCGCGCGAGCGGCTGTCCATGCGGGGGAGGCCCTGGCCGCGCAGGCGGAAGACCTTCCCGCTCTGGGTGCCGGCGGGCACGCTCATCTCCACCTTGCCGCGCAGGGTCGGGATCTCGATCTTGTCGCCGAGGGCGAGCTGCGAGAAGGCGAAGGGCACCTCGGTGAGGACGTCGGGGCCCGAGCGCTGGAAGACGCGGTGCTCCTTCTCCCGGATGACGCAGTAGAGGTCGCCGCGCGGGGTGCCGTTCGCGCCCGTGTCCCCCTCGCCCGTGATGCGGAGCTGGACCCCCTCCTCGACGCCAGCGGGGACCTGGATCTCCACCTCGGTCCGGTCCTGGACGTTGCCGCTGCCGCTGCAGCTCTGGCACGGGGACTCGATCACCTCGCCCGCGCCGCGGCAGGCGGGGCAGGGGGAGGCCATCTGGAAGAAGCCGGCGCTGCGGGTGACCTGGCCGTTGCCGTTGCAGGTGGTGCAGCGGGACTTGCCGGTGCCGGGGCGCGCTCCCGAGCCGCTGCACGTCCCGCAGCTGTCCATGCGCTTGAGGGCGACCGTCTTGGAGACCCCCTCGTCGATCTCCTCGAGCGTGAGGTCCAGGACGATCCGGAGGTCCCTGCCGCGCTGGGGCCCGCGACGACGGCCGCCGCCTCCGAACATGTTCCCGAAGGCCCCGGAGCCCCCGAAGATGTCGCCGAAGGCGGAGAAGATGTCGTCGACGTTGGTGAAGCCGCCCGCGCCAGCGCCCGCGCCCTGCCCGAAGGCCTGGTGCCCGAACTGGTCGTACCGCTGGCGCTTGTCGGTGTCCCCGAGGACGTCGTAGGCCTCGGCCGCCTCCTTGAACTTCGCCTCCGCCGCGGCGTCGTCCGGGTTCTGGTCCGGGTGGTACTTGAGGGCGAGCTTGCGGTACGCCTTCTTGATGTCGCCGGCCGCAGCGTCCTTCTGGACGCCGAGCACCTCGTAGTAGTCGCGCTTCTGGCTCATCGGCGTACCTGGTCCGTGGAGGCGTGGGGCGTGGGGCTCGGGGTGCGGCCCGATTCAAGGCGGGAACCGACACCGGGCGGCGGGAAGGAGT
>JASFWR010000066.1:0-12810 GCA_050049155.1 Planctomycetota bacterium
CCGCCGGCTCAAGCGCGACCATCTCCACCGGGACGGTCGGGGCCGCGGGTTCGAGCTCCGGCGGAGCCGCGGCCACCTGCGTGGGCTCGGCCCCTCTCGGCTCGGTCGCTGTGGGCTCGGCCGCTGTGGGCTCGGTCGCTGTGGGCTCGGCCGCTGTGGGCTCGGCCGCTGTGGGCTCGGCCGCCGTGGACTCGCTCTCGTCGGCCTCCGCTGCCGCGGGTCCTGCAGCGGTGGGCTCCGCGGCCACCGGCGCCGCTTCGGCCCCGGCGGGCAGCGGCCCCGTCGGGACCACCTCCGACCGGCCGGAGACGCACGCGCAGAGCAGCGCGAGGGCCGCCAGGGGCCCCAGGAGGTGCGAGCGAGAGGACATGGTTCGACGGGCGCGGGAAGCTGCGGGCCGAGGCTGAAGGGATCCCCCCCGACGACCGATGAGGGGTCCAGGGGAGGGGTCGCCCCGCGGGCGCGTCGCAGCGACCAGGAGCGGCCCCCGACCCGGGCAGTTTGCCGCGCGCCGCCGTGAACGCAACCGCCGCGGGGTCCGTGCCTCGATCTGATCGCCCGCCACACAACCCGAACGCCGCCCCCGTCAGCGGACGGTTATCGTCCACCACGTCGCATTGCACGCCCGCAGCGGCCGCCCCCAGCTCTCCATCCCGATGATCCTCTCCCTTCCCTCCCGACCCGCGGACGCCGTCCGCCGCGTCCCGCTGGTCCTCTCCGCGGCGCTCCTCGCCGCCTCCCCCGCCCTCGCCTGGTCCCTCCAGGAGGCCAGCCCCGAGGAGCCGGCCGCCGCCGAGGAGCCGGCGGAGGAGGAGCCCGCCCGGGAGCTCCCCGAGCGCGGCCCCAGCAAGGTGGAGGGCAAGCTGCCCCTGGACTGGGTCGACACCCTGCGCTGGCGCTCCATCGGCCCCGCGAACATGGGCGGTCGGATCACCGACATCGCGGTCAACCCCGACGACCGTTCGGAGTACTGGATCTCCACCGCGGCGAGTGGCGTGCTCCACACCACGAACAACGGCGTGACCTACGAGCACCAGTTCACGCAGCAGAGGACGTCGTCCGTCGGGGCGCTGGCGGTCGCCCCCTCGAACCCGAGCCACGTCTGGGCGGGCACCGGCGAGAACAACCCGCGGAACTCCGTGTCCTGGGGCGACGGCGTGTACGTGTCCCACGACAGCGGCGCGACCTGGCGCTACGCGGGGCTGGGCGAGACCTTCCAGATCAGCACGATCGTCGTGCACCCCGAGGACCCGGACGTCGTCTACGTCGGCGCCCTCGGCCGCCTCTGGGGACCGAACGACGAGCGCGGCCTCTTCAAGACCACCGACGGCGGCTTCACCTGGGAGCGTGTCTTCCACGTGGACGAGGACACGGGCGTCATCGAGGTGAAGATGCACCCCGAGGACCCCGACACCATCGTGATCGCCAGCTACGAGCGCCGGCGGGACATGTTCGACACGAATGACCCGGCCGTGAAGTGGGGCGACGGGTCCGGCATCCACCGCACCACGGACGGCGGCGCGACCTGGGAGCGGCTCTCCGACGGTCTGCCGACCACCAACCTCGGCCGCATCGGACTGTGCTGGTCCGGCTCCCAGCCGGACAACCTCTTCGCCGTGGTGGAGACCGACCGGATCACCCAGGAGCCCGAGAACGCCGCGTGGTTCGGCGTCTCCTTCGAGAGCGCCGAGCTCGGCGCCCGCGTCCGCTCCGTGACCGAGGACTCCCCCGCCGCCGAGGCGGGCATGGAGGAGGGCGACGTCATCCTCCGGATCGCCGACACGGCGATCCTCGACCAGACGCGCCTGCGGCGCGTGCTGCGCGACTACTTCGCCGGCGACGCGGCCAAGGTCGAGGCCGTCCGCGACGGGGAGCTCGTGGAGATGGAGATCACCTTCGACCGGAAGCCCGAGGAGGAGGAGGAGCGCCTCGACGTGCACGGGCGGCGGCGCGACGGGCCCTTCGGCATCGGCCTCGGCGGGCAGCGCGCGAACTCCCAGGAGGAGCAGGGGCCCGAGGGCTTCGAGTACGGCGGCATCTTCAAGTCCGAGGACCGCGGCAGCACCTGGAAGCGCATCAACTCGCTCAACCCGCGGCCCATGTACTACAGCGAGATCCGGGTGGACCCGAGCGACGAGCGCTACATCTACGTCGCCGGGACCCGGCTCCACAAGTCGAGCGACGGCGGCGAGACCTTCACGAACGACGGGCACGGCGGCGACGTGCACGTGGACCACCACGCCATGTGGATCGACCCGGCGGACGGCCGGCACATCATCCTCGGCAACGACGGCGGCGTGTACGTGACCTACGACCGGATGGCCAACTGGAACCACCACAACCGGATGGCCATCGGGCAGTTCTACAACGTCACCGTCGGGCCCCGGACGAACTACATGGTGTACGGCGGCCTGCAGGACAACGGCTCCTGGGGCGGCCCCTCGCGCACCGACGACAACGGCCCCACCAACGACGACTGGTTCAACGTCGGCGGCGGCGACGGCTTCCGCTGCATCGTCGACCCGAACAACCCGGACCTCGTCTACTACGAGAGCCAGAACGGGGGGATGGGCCGCCGGGACTTCGCCACGGGCGAGGGCGGCTTCCTCCGTCCCCGCGGCGGCCGCGGCGACGAGGCCTACCGCTTCAACTGGAACACCCCGTTCCTGCTCTCCAACTTCAACAGCGAGATCTACTACAGCGCCGGCAACCACGTGTTCCGCTCGGTGCAGAAGGGCTCGGGCCAGCGGCGGATCTCGCCGGAGATCACGGCGACCGACCGCGGCAGCGCGGTGTCCCTGACGGAGTCCCCCCTCGACCAGGACGTCCTCTACGTCGGCACGGACGACGGCGCCCTCTGGATGACCGAGGACGGCGGCGGCGAGTGGGTCGACCTGATGGCCCTCAACGGCCCCAGCGAGCTGGACCCGGAGCCTGAGGAAGAGCCCTCGGAGGAGGCCGCCGAGGCCAGCGCCGAGGGCCGCGCCCGGCGGGTGGCGAGCCCCGCCCCCACCGCCGCGACTCCCGCCGACGGGCCCCTCGCCGGCACCTGGGGCTGCAAGGCAGAGGGCGAGGGCATCGAGTCCGACGAGGACGGTCGCTTCACGGTCGTGCTCGAGGTCGACGAGGCCGGCAAGGTCACCGGGCAGCTCGACTCCGAGATCGGCTCCGGCGCGATCCGCGACGTGGTCTGGGAGGCCGAGAAGGGCCGCCTGACCTTCCGCTTCGAGGGGGACGCCCTCACCCTCGCCTTCGACGCCACCGCGGACCTGGAGGCCGGGACCATGTCCGGCACCATCGAGGCCGCCGGCGGCGCGTTCCGCTTCTCGTGGATCGGGAAGCGCGCGGAGAGCGCCGAGGAGCCGACGGACGCGCCCGCCCCTGCGGCCGAGGTCACCGACGAGGCCGAGGAGGAGCCGCCGGCGGAGGCGGAGCCCGCTGCCGAGGCGAAGCCGAAGAAGTCGAAGAAGAAGAAGATCAAGGGCACCCTCGACCAGCAGCTCCCGGGCCGCCGGTACGTGAGTGACCTCAAGGCGTCGCGCCACGACCGCAAGACGGTCTACGCGACGTTCGACGGGCACCGGTCCAACGACCTGGTCCCGCACGTCTACGCCTCCAGCGACCTCGGCCGGACCTGGCGCTCCCTGCGCGGCAACCTGCCGGACTCGGCCGGCTCGGCCCGCGCGATCCTCGAGGACGCCCGGAACGAGGACGTGCTCTACCTGGGGTGCGAGTTCGGGGTCTACGTCTCGATCGACCGGGGCGAGTCCTGGACGCGCCTCAACAGCAACCTCCCCACCGTGCCGGTCCACGACCTCGCCCAGCACGAGGGCATGAACGAGCTCGTCGCGGGGACCCACGGCCGGAGCATCTGGATCCTGGACGTGGGCGCGATCTCCCAGATGACCGACGAGGTCATGGAGGCGGACGCGACGCTCATGAAGCCCACCGACGTCCACCTGATGGCCCGCGGCAAGCGCCACGGGCAGACGGGGAACCACCTCTTCGTGGGCTCCAACCCCGAGTCCGGCGTGGCGATCAGCTACGTGCTCAACCGCCGCGCGAGGGACCTCTCCCTCGAGGTCCTCGACGCCTCGGGCGACGTCGTCGCCAACCTCGACGCGGACGACGCCAAGGGCATGCACACCGTGCGCTGGAACCTCCGGCGGTCCGGCGCCTCGTCCGGCGGGGACCGCCGCTCCCGCCGCGGCGGGCGGCGGGCGACCCCGGGCGTCTACACCGTGCGTATGACCGCCGGCGGCGCCGTGCAGACGCACTCCTTCGAGGTCCACAACGACCCGGGCCAGACCACCACCGAGTGGATCGCCTTCGAGGAGGCGGAGGAGGAACTCCAGCGCCTCTTCGACGAGGTCGCCGAGGAGTCGGAGCGCGACTGAGCGCTGGGACGGAGCGGGCCTCGCGCCCGCTCCCCCACCCGCCCCGGGCTCGGCCAGCGAGTGGCGGCCAGCCCCGGGTAGCCAGCCTCGGGTGGCCGAACCAGGGCGGCCCACTCCGCGCGGCGCGTCCGCATCGGCCTCGCGCCGACCGCGGGCCCCACGGAGGCCCGCTCAGCGCAGCGCGGCGAGGATCGACCGCGTGGCGTGGCTCTTGTTGAGCGTGTAGAAGTGCAGCCCCGGCGCGCCCCTCTCGAGGAGGCCGCGGCACTGGGTGATGGCGTACTCGATTCCGGTGGCCATGACCGCCCCGGGGTCGTCCTTGACCGGGCGGAGGCGTCCGAGGAGGTCCTCGGGGAGGGAGGCGCCACACATGCTCGTGAAGCGCTCCACCTGGGCCACGTTGGTCACCGGCATGATGCCCGGCACGATGGGGATGGTGATCCCGGCCGCGCGCGCCCGCTCCACGAAGGACCAGTACAGGTCGCAGTCGAAGAAGAGCTGGGTCGTCAGGAACGACGCGCCCAGGTCCTGCTTCATCCGCGCGAACCGCAGGTCGTCCTCGGCGGAGGTCGCCTCCGGGTGGGCCTCGGGGTAGCACGCCGCGCCGATGCACACGTCGTGCTGCGCGCTCAGGAACTCGATGAGGTCGGTGGCGTTCGCGAACCCGCCCTCGGTCGCTTCGAAGCGCTCCGCGCCCTCCGGCGCGTCGCCGCGGAGGGCGAGGACGTTCCGCACGCCCGCGCCCTCGAGGCGCGTCACGACCGCCCCGATCTCCTCGGCCGTGGAGCCGACGCAGGTCAGGTGGGCGAGCCCGGTCAGCCCGAGCTCGTCCTGGATCCGGGTGATGACCGCGTGGGTCCGGTCCCTGGTGGAGCCGCCCGCCCCGTAGGTGACGGAGATGAAGTCCGGCTCGACGCTCGCCTTGAGGTCGGCCGCGGTGCGCATCAGGTTCTCGGCGCCCTGGTCCGTCTTCGGCGGGAAGAACTCGAAGCTGAAGACGGGCTGGCCCGACTCGTAGAAGCTCGCGATCCGTTCGGCCATCTCAGCGCGCCTCCGCCCCGGGCTCCAGCAGGTCGGCGAAGCGGGCCCTGAACTCCTCGGGGATCGGCATGGGGGTCATGGTCTCGGTGTCGGTGCAGACGGTGATCATGCGCGCCTCCAGGTGGAGGCGGTCCGCCAGGTGGAAGCGGTACCGCAGCCCCAGGGAGGTGCGGCCGAGCTTGAAGCAGGTCACGGTGACCACCGGGCGGTCGCCGAAGCGCAGCGGGGTGCTGAAGTCCACCTCGGAGTGGACCAGCGGGAAGCCCACGTTCTGCTCCTGGAGCAGATGGTAGTACCGGCGGCCGACGTGTTCCTCCCAGAGCTCCTCGAAGACGTCGTGCACGTAGTCGAAGATGCGCGGGAAGTAGGCGATCCCCGCGGGGTCGACGTGCCCGAAGCGGACCTGGATGACCGTGTTATAGGCGCTCATCGCGCGAGCTCCGGCCACTCCTCGAGGGCGGTCACCGCGACGATCTGGCCCAGCTGCTCGATGAGCGCCTCGCCCTCCTCCGCCGTGGCCGCCGCCGGGTCCCCGCACCAGGCCTCGTCGGCGCCGACGGCCAGGAAGTCGGCGGCGCCGCCGAGCATCTTCTCCACGAGGCCGACCTCCTTGGGCGCGAGCCCCCGCAGGGCGTCCTCCCGCACGCTGCCCCCGTCCGCCGCCAGCACGATGCTCGACTCGTAGCGGCCCGCGTGGCAGTCGCCCGACTTGAACTCGTCCCCCAGCGTCCCCGCCCAGCGCCGCCGGGTGATGTCGGGGAAGATCAGTTGGGCGCGGTCCTTGGTGAGCTCGGCGTGGTCCTTGCAGACGCCCCGGAGCAGCTGGACGTGCTGCCGCTCGAGGTGGGCGTTGCAGAGCACGACGCGGCGCACGCCGTGCTGCTCGAGGCTCTCCACCACGTCCTCCACCAGGTTCCAGAGGGTCGTGGGCCGGATCGTGATGGTGCCGGGGAAGCCGAAGGCGAACTGGGCCAGCGTGTAGGCGATCGGCGGCATGACGAGGGTCGTGACCCCGGCCTCGTCGAGGATGCCCGCGGCCCGGCGCGCCTGCGCCGTGGCGATGGTCACGTCCGTGTCCAGGGGCAGGTGGGGCCCGTGGGCCTCGGTCGCCCCCACCGGGAGCAGCGCCACCGAGTCCCGGGCGAAGAGGTCCTTCGCCTCCGGCCAGGTCAGCTTCGCGAAGTCGTGCATCTACTTGAGGAGCTTGCGCGCGACCTTGCCTCGGTCGTTGCGCGGGAGGGGTTCGGCCCGCCACTCGAAGGAGCGGGGGTACTTGTACGGGGCGAGGCGCTCCTTCACGTGGGCCTTGAGCGCCGCCGCGAGTTCCTCGGAGCCGGCGTGCCCCGCCGCGCACACGACGATGGCGTGGGCCTTGACGAGCCCGCCGTCGTCCTCGCGGCCGACGACGCAGCACTCGTGCACGGCGTCGTGGTCCAGGAGCACGTTCTCGATCTCCAGCGGGGAGACCCAGATGCCGCTGACTTTGAGGAGGTCGTCCCCGCGCCCCACGTACCAGAAGAGGCCGTCGGCGTCCCGGCGGAAGACGTCGGCAGAGGTGCACCAGGCCCCCTGAAAGGTGGCGTTCGAGCGGTCCTTGTCACCCCAGTAGCAGAGGGCCGTCGAGCCCCCCGCGATGCGCAGGCGGCCGGGCTCCCCGTCCGGGACGGGCTGGCCGTCGGGGCCGACGATCTCCGCCTCGTACCCGGGCACCAGCCGCCCCAGCGAGCCGGGCACCACCTCCCCCTCGGCGGCGGAGATGTAGATGTGGAACATCTCGGCGGACCCGATCCCGTCGAGGATCTCCACGCCGGTGCGTGCCTTCCACTCCTCGTACAGGGCCGGCGGGAGCGCCTCCCCCGCGGAGAGCGACACGCGGAGCGACGAGAGGTCCGCGCCGTCGCAGCGGTCGCTGCGGAGGATGTTGTTGAACAGGGTGGGGACGCCCGTCAGGAAGGTCGGCCGGTGCGCGGCCACCTGGTCCAGCAGCTCATCGGCCGTGGCGCGCCCCTCGAAGAGCACGACCGTCGCCCCCACCCGGAAGGGGAACATGAGGTTCGTCCCGGTCGCGTACCCGAAGAAGAGCTTGGGGACGGAGAGGCACACGTCGTCCTCCCGATAGCCCGCCACCTGGAGGGCGTAGGTCTCCGTGGAGTAGGCGAAGTCGCGGCCCGCGTGGACGCAGGCCTTGGGCTCGCCGGTGGACCCCGAGGTGAAGAGCCAGCCCGCGATGCCGTCCGGCCCCACGGCCTCGACGGCCGCTTCGGGCCCGTCGGGGTCCGCCGCCGCGCGGGCCGCCTCGAAGGAGGTGAAGCCGCCGTCGTCCTCCCCCACCACGAACGCGGCCCGGCAGGCGCGGGCGCCGCGGAGGGCCTCCGCGATCTCCGGGAGCACGCTCTCGTGGGTGAAGACCGCCGCCGCGCGGGAGTACTCCAGGTAGTACGCGTAGTCCTTCGCCTTGAGCAGCGGGTTCACCATCGCGAAGACCGCGCCGACCCGCAGGGTGGCGAACCAGGCCTCCACGAACTCGAAGCCGTCCGGGAGCACGATCAGCACGCGCTCCTCGGGCCGCACCCCGGCCCCGCGCAGCGCCGCCGCGATCCGGCGCACGCCCTCGTGCACCTCGGCGTAGGTGCGGCCCCGGTCGCCCACCCGGACCGCCACCTTGTCCCCGCGCCCCGCCTCGAGGTTGTGGTCGAGGAAGTACTCGCTCAGGTTGAAGCCCGCGGGGAGCTCCAGCGGGAACGTGGCGTCCGGCGCGGTCATCAGGAGGCCAGGGCCGTGAGCGCGCTCCGGAACGCCTCGGCCGAAGCGTGTCGGTCCTGCCGGCTGCCCCGGAGCCCGCCGGCGATGGCCGCCTCCAGCGCCGGGTCCACCTCCACGTCCGGCGCGACGGTCGACATGGCCGGCGCCGAGGGCTGCATCTTCGACTGGAAGACCTCGATGAAGCCGCGCCCCTTCCAGGGCATCACCCCGGTGAGGAGCTCGTACATGACCGTCGCCAGGTTGTAGAGGTCGGAGCGCTCGTCCGGCGCGTCCCCGCCGAACTGCTCCAGGGGCGCGTAGTACGGCGTGCCGATGAGGGCGGTGCGCGTCCCGAGGTGCTTGGCCGCCCAGAGCCCCGGCGTGACGCCGCCGTCCACGAGCACCGGCCCGTGGTCGCCGACGAAGATGGTCGAGGGCTTGATGTCCCCGTGGACGAGGCCCTTCGCGTGCGCGTTCTGGAGGCCACCGAGCAGCGAGACACCGAGCTCGACCACCTCGTCCGCCCCGAGGCGGCCGCGCTCCTCCATGCGGTCCCGCAGGAGGGCGCCCTCGGGGAAGTCGAAGACCGCGATGACCGCGCCGTCCTCGAGGACCCGGACGTCCCGGGCCGCGGTGAAGGCGGCGTCGTTCAGGGCGGTCCAGGCCCTGAGCGCCTCCCCGAAGGCCTCGGCCTGGGCCTTGTTCTCGTAGAGCGAGGAGGGGAACGCCTGGAGCTCGCAGGTCTCGTCGGTCTCCTGGTCGGTCACCCGGAAGGCCGCCGACATGCCGTTCTCGCGGTGCGCGGCGTCGATCAGGTAGCGGTCGAGGAGGACCTTGCCAGGGGCGAGGTCGAACAGGCTGAGGTGGGTCTGTGCCATCTGGAGTTCGCGGACGGCTGCGTCCGGCGGAGCACAGTATGCACCCGCCGCGGGGCGGGGCGGCTCAATACCGCCGGGCACCGGCGAGGAAGTCGCGCCAGGCGCCCGTCCGGCGGAGCTCGTCGAGGTGCTCGGCGAAGGCCCGCAACTCGTCCTCCTCCGTGTAGAAGTGCGGGCTGACGCGGATCCCCGCCTCGGGGCGGAAGTCCACGATCACCCCCCTCGCCGCGAGGGCCTCCACGAACGCCGGGCCGTGCTCGTCCTCCGCCAGTCGGACCGTCAGGGTGCCGCCGCGCAGCTCGGGCCGCTCGGGCCCGAAGCACCGGAAGCCGCGCTCCGCCAGGTCCGCCCGCAGCCCCTCCAGCAGCCGGATCGACCACGCGCGGATGGTCGGCACGCCCACCTCCAGCACCGCCTCGTAGCCGGGCATGGCCTGCACCAGGCAGGCGACGGCGGGGGTCCCGTGGGTCAGGGCCTCGGGGCCCTCCGCGTAGCGCTGCGCCCCCGGCTCGAAGCCGAAGGGCTCCGCGTGCGCGGCCCACCCCGTGACGCGCGGCCGGAGCCGCGGCCGGAGGTCGGGGCGGACGTACAGGTACGCGGCGCCCGGCCCGCCGAGGAGCCACTTGACCGAGCCGCCGCACACCATGTCCACGCCCAGCGCCTGCACGTCGATCGGGACGGTCCCCATGGACTGGTACGTGTCGAGCAGCACGAGCGCGCCGACCTCGTGGGCGCGCTCCACCACCGCCCGCGCGTCCTGCAGGAACGAGTTCCGGAAGCACACGTGGCTGAGCGGGACGATGAGGGTCTCCTCGTCGATGGCCTCGAGCAGCCGCTCAAGGGGGACGACGCCCTCGGAGCCGGAGGGGACCACCTCCAGCCGCGCCCCCAGGTCGCGGTGCGCCTCCCACACGTACATGCACGTGGGGAAGTTCTGGTCCGTGTACACGACCTTGTTGCGCGGCCCGGAGAAGTCGAGGGCGCTGGCCACGAGGGCCTGCACGAGGGAGACGTTCTGGTGCATGACCACGGACCCGGGCGGCGCGTTCATGACCTGGCCGACCAGGTCGCCGACGGTCACCGGCAGGTCCCACCAGCCCTCACCCCAGGCGCGCACCCCGCGGGACGCCCACTGCTCCGTGAACTCCCTGAGCCGGTCCCCCACGGCGGCGGGCATCGCCCCGAGGGAGTGCGTCACGAGGTACGTGGAGCCCTCGAGGATCGGGAAGCGGGCGCGCCAGGCGGACGGGTCGTGGGCCTCGGCGAGGGCCGCGAGGTCCGGGGCGGGGTCCGTCATCGGGTCGGGCGGTCGGGGTCGGCGGGCGGGGAGCCCCCCCCGTCGGAGGAGCGGCGGATCGGCGGCAGCGGGCGCTCCTCCCTCGGGACGAAGACCAGCTGGTCCTCCGAGAGCTCGAGCCGCTCGACGACCTCGCCGCCGAGCACGTGCCCGTCGATGAGTTCGTCCACGTCCCCCGCCTGGACGCGGCCGTACCAGACCTCCTCCGGCTGGCAGGCCACCACCGGCCCGTGGGCGCACTGTCCCAGGCAGCGGGTCCCCACCGCCCGTACGACCCCCTTGAGGCCGCGCTCGTGGATCCCCGCGCGCAGCCGGTCCAGCACCTCGTCCCCGCCCGCGCGGGAGCAGGAGCCCCTGGGGTGCTCGTCGCCCCGGTCGTTGAGGCAGACGAAGAGCATGCGCTGGTAGCCCGGCATCAGCCCTCCCCCTGCTCGTCCGGGGACGGCGTGTGCTTCAGCACGTGCTTCGCCAGGACGAGCTTCTGGACCTCGCTCGTCCCCTCGTAGATGCGCAGGGCGCGGGTGTCGCGGAACAGCCGCTCCACCACGGACCCGACGCGCACGCCGGCGCCGCCGTGGTGCTGCACCGCCCGGTCGCAGACCCAGGAGGCGTTCTCGGTGGAGTAGAGCTTGGCCCGCGCCACCTCCGCCGTCGCGTCCGCGCCGGCGTCGACCGCCGCGGCGGCCTCCGCGGTGAGCAGCTCGGCGGCCCGCAGCCGGGTGTCCATCTCCGCGAGGTCGAAGCGCAGCCCCTGGAAGCTGGAGAGCAGGCGCCCGAACTGCTCCCGGCGCGAGAGGTGGGCGACGGACTCCGCGAGGGCCCGGCGCGCGAAGCCGTTGGCGGCCGCGGCCACGGTGATGCGGAAGCGCGCGAGGTTGGCGAGGGCGAGGTCCATGCCGGCGCCCACCTCCCCGAGCACGTGGGCGGCGGGCACCCGCACGCCCTCGAGGAAGAGCTCGCCGATGGGGTGCGGGGCCATCACCTCGAAGCCGCGGGTGCCGAGCCCCGCCGCCCCGTGCTCCACGAAGAACATGGTCAGGCCGTCGCGCTCCCCGGGCGCGCCGCTCGTCCGAGCGAGCACCGTGTAGAAGTCGGCGACGCCGATGTTCGTGATGTAGGTCTTGGCGCCGGTGAGCAGGTAGTCGTCGCCGTCCCGCTCGGCCCGGGTCGCGACCCCCGAGAGGTCGGAGCCCGCGCCGGCCTCCGTGAGGGCGAGCGCCGGGATCTCCGCGCCGCGGGCGACGCCCGCGAGCCGCTCGAGCAGCCCCGCGTCCGTGGCGCCCAGGGCGATCGGGAAGGAGCCGAGGCCCTGCTCCACGAAGGCCAGGTCCGCCATGGCGTGCCGGAAGGCGAGGGCCTGGCGGCAGGCCGCGAGGGCCCGCACCGACACGGTGCCCGCCGGCGCGAGCGCCCCCACGTCCGCCCCGCCGCGGGCCGAGGGCACCACGAGCTCGAGGAGCCCCGCCTCCGTCAGGTGTCGGTGGGCGAGGCGGTAGGCCTCGATCTCGCCGAGCGCCGGCGAGGCCCCGGCGAGCTCCGCCTCCACGGCGCGCCCGACCCGGTCGGCCCGCTGCCGCAGGGACTCGACGGCACCGGCGTCCCCGCCGGCCCCCTGCTGGGCTCCATCCTGGCTCATGGGAGGGAGGATAGGCCCCCGTCCGCGGCGGCGGGAGTCGCCCGGATGGGATTCGAGCGCGAGGTCCTCCGGGGGACACGCCGCTGCGTCCGCCTGCCGCTGGAGGGGCGGCGGGCGGCGCGCGCGGCGGACCGCTCGCTAGGATCCGAGCCGGATGTCCGCGGCTCCCCTCCCCCATAACACCCTGCCCCGGGACACCCTTGTGGTCTTCGCCAAGGCGCCGATCCCCGGGCAGGTGAAGACCCGGCTCGCGCGCCGCGTCGGCGACCGCGCCGCGGCGGACCTCGCCGCCGCCTTCCTGCTCGACACGGTGGACCGAGCCCGCGCCTCCGGCGCCAAGGTGCTCCTCGCCTTCGACCCGCCGGAGGAGGAGCCGTGGTTCCGCGAGCACGCGGGGGGCGCGAGCCTCTCCCCCCAGCCCGACCTCGACTTCGGTGCGAGGGTCCTGGCCGCCCTCTGCGCCGCGCGCGCCGAGGGCGCCGGCCGCGTCGTGGTCGTGGGGATGGACTCCCCCCACGTCTCCGCCGAGCGCTGGTCCGAGGCCTTCGCCGCCCTCGAGGACCGCGACCTCTGCCTCGGCCCGTCCGAGGACGGCGGCTACTACCTCCTCGGCCTCCGGGAACCCCGGGCGGAGCTCTTCGACGGGATCCCCTGGGGCACCGCCGGGGTGCTCGACGCGACGCGCGCGCGGGCCGCTGCCCTGGGGCTGTCCGTGACGGAGCTCACCACGGACTTCGACGTGGACGAGGAGGCCGACCTGCAGCGGCTGGCCCAGGTCCTCGCGGCGCGCCCCGAGGAGTGCCCGCGGACGCGCGCGGC
>JASFWR010000350.1:0-3958 GCA_050049155.1 Planctomycetota bacterium
CTACTTCAGCCACCCGTCGGACCTCGCCACCGCGCTGCTGATGCTCGGCGCCACGGCGACGGCGGCGGGCCCCGAGGGGGAGCGCGACGTGCCGCTCTCCGAGCTCTACGTGCTGCCCGAGGAGGCGCTCGACACGGAGACGGTGCTCCGACCGGACGAGATCCTCACGGAGGTCCGGGTGCCGGCGCCGGCGCCGGGCACGCGCTCCACGTACCTGAAGTTCAAGGAGCGCGCCTCCTACGACTTCGCCCTCGCCGCCGTGGCGGTGTCCGTGGTGCTAGGCGCCGACGGAGCGGTCACCGACGCCCGGGTCGTCCTCGGCGGCGTGGCGCCCAAGCCCTGGGACGCCCCGGCGGCGGCCCGCGCGCTGGTCGGGCAGCCCATGGGGAGCGCCGCCTGGACCGCCGCGGGCGTCGCGGCGGTGGCCGACGCCGACCCGCTCGACCAGAACGGCTACAAGGTCCACCTGGTGAAGGGCCTCCTGTTCCGCGCCCTCGAATCGCTGGCCTGACCGCCGCTGCCCCGTACCCATGACCATGAGCGACCCCGGACGTCCCGCCGTCAGCCCGTACTGCGTGCACCTGGCGAGCAAGAAGATGATGATCTCGGAGCGGCCGCCCCTGGAGGACGGTGACGTCCTCGACGGCAGCCAGCACTGCTGGTGCGAGCGCTCGCACATGCTCATCGGCCCCGACGGGGACGCCGCCCACCCCGAGGACTGTCGGGTCGGGCGCGAGTGCTTCGACTCCCCGCTGCGTTCCCTGCTCTGATCCCCCACATGAAGCTCCTCGCGCTGCTCTCCGTCGCCGGCTCCCTGGCGCTCTTCGCGTCCGGGTCGCTGCCCTGCCCGTGC
Organism: Planctomycetota bacterium; assembly: GCA_050049155.1. Lineage (GTDB taxonomy): Bacteria > Planctomycetota > UBA1135 > UBA1135 > Saltatorellus. The sequence continues at coordinate 854 of JASFWR010000350.1, forward strand.
GACCTCGCGGCGAGGCTCGGGGCATCCGGCGTCGAGCCTGAGCCCGGATCGCCCGCGGGCCTCTACGTGGAGGTCCGGAACGCGACCGTCTGGGGCGGCGCCTGCCACATCGGGTCGGAGGCGGTGAGCCAGGGCGAGCTGGCCGCATCGGGCTGGGCCTTCGACGGCGGCGAGGCCGGGGGCGTCGGGCTCGCTGGCGTCCGCGTGGTGGCCGTCCTCGAGGGGTCGTCGAACCTGCAGGCGGAGGAGGTCTTCCGCGCCGGCGGCGAGCCGGCGATCCGCTCGCGGCTGTGGGTCGACGCGCCGAGCGGCGCGGCCGCCGACGCCGCGGTCGCCCTGGTCCGAGCGCGGGTCGACCTCGGAGCGGTGACCGTGGTCCGGCGGGCGGGGCTCACGGTCGCGCGTGCCGGGGACCGGTTCAGGATGGACGTCCCCGGCGCCCTTTCCGTGGAGGGCGAGGCGATGCCCGACCGCTCCTGCTGCACCATGCCCGAGTCGCGCTGGTACTCCCCGCTCGACCCCGGCTGCGACGCCGTCGTCGGGAACCCCCACGTGTGCCGCTTCGAGGGGGCCGGGAGCGGCCGTGACCGGCTCGCTCCGTGGGCCTTCGAGGGCGAGAACAGCGCCTTCGTCGGCTCCATCGACGCCTGAACCCCGACCCGCCGAGCGACAGTCCATTGGCCCGCAAGAAGAAGTCGAAGAGGACGGCCCGCCGTCGAGGGAAGCGCCCGGTCGCGGACGCCGAGGTCGAGGAGCTGGTGATCGTGCCCGTCCGGAACATGATCCTGTTCCCGGGGGTGGTGCTGCCGCTGATGCTCGGGCGCGAGTCGTCGGTGCTCGCCGTGCGCGCCGCGGTCGAGGACGACCGACCGATCGGCCTGCTCCTGCAGCGCGACGAGCGCGAGGACGCCCCCGGGCCCGAGCACCTCTACGGGGTCGGGACCGTGGGCGAGATCATGCGCTACTGGACGGCGCCCGACGGCCGTCACCAGGCGATCTGCCAGGGGCTGAGCCGCTTCGAGGTGATCGATTTCGTGGAGACCGAGCCGCTGCTGGTGGCGCGGGTCAGGCGGATCGAGGAGGTCGAGCGGCCGACCCGGGCCATCGAGGCGCGCTTCGTCGCCCTGAAGCAGCGCGCCGAGGAGGTCCTCAGTCTCTCGCCCGGCACGCCGGAGGACCTCGAGCAGGCGGTGCAGGGGATCGACTCTCCTGGGATGCTGGCGGACCTCGTGGCGACCTTCCTCGACATGCCGTCGAGCGAGAAGCAGGAGATCCTCGAGACCTTCGAGGTGCGCGAGCGCCTCGACCGCCTGCTGGAGGCGCTCGGCCAGGCCGCGGCGGTGCTCGAGCTCAGCCTGAAGATCCGGCGAGAGACCAAGGGGAGCCTGGACCAGGCGCAGCGGGAGTACTTCCTCCGCGAGCAGCTGCGGCAGATCCGCCGGGAGCTGGGCGAGGGTGAGGACTTCACCGACGAGCTCGCCGAGCTGCGTCAGCGCGTGGACGACCTGGAGCTCCCGGAGGAGGCGGAACGCGAGGTGCGCCGCGAACTCCGGCGCCTGGAGCGGACGCCCGAGCAGGCCGCCGAGCACTCCATGCTCAGGACGTGGATGGAGGTCTTCACCGAGCTCCCCTGGAACGACCGGAGCAAGGACACCCTCAAGCTCTCGGCGGCCGAGGAGGTGCTCGACGCGGACCACCACGGCCTCGAGAAGGTGAAGCGGCGCATCCTCGAGTTCCTCGCCGTCAAGAAGCTGAACCCGGAGGGCCAGGGCCCGACCCTCTGCCTCGTGGGGCCCCCGGGCGTGGGCAAGACGTCCCTGGGCCAGAGCGTGGCGCGGGCCATGGGCCGGGAGTTCGTGCGCATCAGCCTCGGCGGGGTGCACGACGAGTCGGAGGTCCGCGGGCACCGCCGCACCTACGTCGGGGCCATGCCCGGCAAGATCATCGAGGGGCTGCGCAAGGCGCGGACGCGCAACCCCGTGTTCCTCCTCGACGAGGTGGACAAGCTGGGCGCCGGGTTCCACGGTGACCCCTCCGCCGCGCTGCTCGAGGTCCTCGACCCGGCGCAGAACGGCACCTTCCAGGACAACTACCTTGGGGTCCCCTTCGACCTGTCCGAGGTCCTCTTCATCGCGACCGCGAACGTGGAGGAGCGCATCCCGGGGCCCCTCCACGACCGCATGGACGTGCTCCGGCTGTCCGGTTACACGGAGGCCGAGAAGCTGGCCATCGCGCGCAAGCACCTGCTCGGGCGCCAGCGCGCGGCGGCGGGGCTCAAGGCCTCCCAGCTGAAGGTCTCGGTGGCGGCACTGCGGGAGGTCATCAGCGGCTACACCCGCGAGGCGGGCGTGCGTGAGCTGGAGCGCCGCATCGCCGCGCTCTGCCGCTTCGCCGCGGTCCGGTTCGCGTCGCGCCGGCGCAAGCCCATGTCCATCGGCCCCGCGGAGGTCCGGGAGATCCTCGGCCACGAGCGCCGGGCGCTGGAGGTGGCCGAGCGCACCGCGCAGGCCGGCGTGGCCACGGGGCTCGCGTGGACCTCGGTGGGCGGGGAGATCCTCTTCATCGAGGCCGCGAACTGCCGGGGAAAGGGAGAGCTCCGGCTCACCGGCCAGCTGGGCGACGTGATGAAGGAGAGCGCCCTGGCCGCGCTGACCCTGCTTCGCTCCCGCTGCGACGAGCTGGGGATCGACGAGGATGGGCTGGCGGCCAGCGACGTGCACCTGCACATCCCGGCCGGCGCCGTCCCCAAGGACGGTCCGTCCGCCGGCGTGGCCATCACGGTGGCGCTGGCCTCGCTCTTCACGGACCGGCCGGTGCGCGGGACCGTCGCCATGACCGGTGAGATCAGCCTCCGCGGTCGCGTGCTCCCGGTGGGTGGGATCAAGGAGAAGGTCCTCGCCGCGCTGGCGGCCGGGATCAAGACCATCCTGCTCCCCGAGCGCAACATGGACGACCTGGTCGAGCTCCCGGAGGGCGCTCGCGAGCGCCTGGAGTTCATCCCGCTCCGGACCATCGACGACGCCTTCGGCGTGGCCCTGCGGCGCCGTCGCTCCTGATGCTGGCCGGCCTCCTCTTCGCCGCTGGCCTCGCGATCGGGGGGGCCGG
>JASFWR010000067.1:0-12796 GCA_050049155.1 Planctomycetota bacterium
CGCGGGGGCGGGCGTGGAAGGCCGTGGCGCCGGAGGGGCGCCCCGGGGATCAGCGCTTCGAGAACTGGAAGCCGCGGCGGGCGCCGCGACGGCCGTACTTCTTGCGCTCCTTCATGCGCGAGTCACGGGTGAGGAGCCCCTCCTCGCGCAGGACGTCGAACGACGCCGGGTTGATGTTCTTCAGCGCCCGCGCGATCCCGAGCGAGACGGCCTCGCTCTGGCCGGTGGGGCCGCCGCCGTTGACGTTGCAGAAGACGTCGTACTGGCCGGTGGAGTCCGTGGCGACCAGGGCCTGGCGGGCGCGCTGGCGGGTCTGGGTCGTGACGAAGTAGTCGTCCATCGGCTTGCCGTTCACGACGAAGCCGCCGGCGCCGGGCTTGAGACGGACCCGCGCGATCGCGGTCTTGCGGCGACCGAGGCCCCAGGTCCAAGGGTTGTTGACTGCCATGGGAGTTCGTTCCGTGGAGTTAGAGGGTCTCGACCTTCACCGGCTGCTGGGCACCGTGCGGGTGCTCCTCGCCAGCGTAGACCTTGAGGTTGCGGAGGAGGTCCCGGCCCAGGCGGGTCTTCGGGAGCATCCGGCGCACGGCCAGGGTGACGATGTCCGCGGCGCGACGCTCGGCGACCTTGTCGATCGGAACGTGCTTCTGGCCATCGGGGTACCCGGAGTAGTGCCGGTAGATCTTCTCGGTGCCCTTGTTGCCGGACAGGCGGGGGCTCGCACCGTTGATGACCACGACGTGGGCGCCGGTGCGCTCGCTCGGGGTCCAGGTGGGCCGGTCCTTGCCCTGCAGGGCGGTGGCGATCTTGGCCGCCATGCGGCCGAGGTTGTGCTCGCTCGCGTCGAAGAGCAGCCAGCGCTCGTCGATGTCTTCGCGTCGTACGTGGGTGGTGGTCATGGGTCGCGGGGCCGCGTCGGGCGCGGCGGCGGGGTGCTCCGGGGCGGCGGCCGCCGGCGGGCGGTCGTCCCTGGAGGACGGCGTCGGCGGGGGGCGCCGGACGCGGTGCGCCACGCCGGGACAAAGGTCTCGGCGCGGAGCGAGGGCGAGAAGATTAGAGGGCGCCCCGCCCCACCGCAACGGTCCAGACCCGATTCCTGGCCCCTCCCCGTCCGGTTCCCGGAGCGGCCCCGCCGCGGCGCCGGGGGCCCCCCGGGGCCGACCGCGGCGTCCACTCCGGGCCCTCTCAGGGTCCACTCGGGGTCCACTCAGGGCCGGACGTCCACGAGGCGCAGCCAGCACGGGAGGTCCGCCGGGGAGGCCTCGGGCCCTTCGAGGCCCCTGTAGGCGCCCTCCTCCAGGAGCCCGACCACCGCCCAGGCGGCCCCGGAAGCCCCCGATCTCGCCCAGGGAGGCAGCCCGCTGGCCCCACCCGGGCCCGATTCGCTGGGGTCGCCGCTGGGGTCGCCGCTGGGGTCCCCGCTGGGAGCGATCGTTCCGCCAGCGCCGGCCCGCCCTCCGGGTTCACTCTGCCCGCCGGGCTCGTCCCGCACGCCGGGGGCGGCGGAGCCCTTCGGCCACGGGGCGGGCCCGCGCCACTCGCCGCCCTCGAGCACGAAGCTCCGGTCGAGCGCCCCCCACCCGTTCAGCCGCTCCTGGAGCACCCGCAGCCCCGGGGAGATCGGACGGACGAGGTCCAGCACGGTGTCGGGCCGGGCCCGGACCTCGAAGCGGTCCCCCTGCTCCGTGGACTCCAGCCGGCAGCCGAGGAGCCCTGCCCCGTCGACGAGGATGGCGGCCGGCTCCGAGCCGGACGCGTCGCAGCGGAGCCCGCCCCGGCGGCGGTCCACCTGCACCCATCGATCCTCGACGCCGCGGACCCCCTCGAGGATGCGCAGCCCCGGCGCCTCGGCCGGCACCGCCGCGGCGGCGGAGGCCAGGGGGACCCCGGCGGCGCCCCCGAGGGCGAGGCACGCCAGCGCGGCGCCGACCGGGCGGCGCCGCCCGAGGGAGGCGCGGATCCCGAGCAGCAGGGCCAGCCCCCCCCAGGCCCCGAGGAGCTCGGCCACGGCGGCGACCCGGCGAGCCACCGGGGACACCGGCGGTCGCCGCCGCCCGATCAGTCCTTCGGGAGGGTTCCAGGCCGGGCGCTCGCTCAGGCCGAGCGCGCCGCCGAGGGCCACGGGCTCCAAGGGCCCGGGGACCCGATCGACACGCGCGGGGATCCAGGCCCGCACCCAGCGGGTCGCCCCCGGGCCGAGGTCCGCCGAGACCTCGAGGGGCGGAGCGTCGCCCACGCGGAGGACGGTGGGCGCCAGCGGGCCGCGGAGCTCGAGCTGGACCGGCACCAGCTCCACCTCGACGCCGGGGGCCCCGGCGTCGCTCGCGCCCTGGAGTCCCGCGGCGAGCGCCACCGGGAGGGCGACCACGGCGCCAGCGCCGGCCGCGCCCCCGAGGCGCCCGAGGAAGACCAGGGCGGCGGCACAGCCGCCCGCGATCCACCCCGCGACGCCCGCGTGGGCCCAGGCGGAGGCGATCCCGATCGAGCTGCCCCAGCCGTGGGTGCCCCCGGCGACGTCGCTCGGGGCGCCGGGCACCTGGGCGCCCGCGCAGAGCGCCAGCGCCAGGAACAGGTGCACGCAGGCGGCGCCCGCGGCGAGGTCCAGGAGCGCCCCGGCGGCCCGCCGGCGGCCGGGCGGGGGCCAGCCGAAGCAGAGGACGCCGAGGGCGAGCAGGACCGCGACCCCGCCGTCGAGCGGGCCCGCCGGGGTCCCCACCGGCATCAGGTCCAGGCCCAGGGCGCCGGGGAGCACCAGCGCGGCCGTCGCGAGGCACCCGAAGCCGATGCCCCTGGCGGCGAAGTCGCCGACGCCCCTGGCGGCGAAGTCGCCGACGCCCCTGGCGGCGAAGTCGCCGACGCCCCTGGCGGCGAAGTCGCCGACGCCCCTGGCGTCGAAGCGGTCGGAGGGATCGGCCGGCTCGTCCTCGGCCCCGGCGGCGCTCATCCGCCGCCGGCGGCGCCGTCGAGACGCTCCTTGATCCGCAGGACCTCCTCCTCGGAGAGCCGCACCGCGCGGTCGAAGCGGGCGTCCAGGAGGCGCCAGTCCTCACCCGCCCGCCCGGAGGCCAGGGCCTCCCGCAGGTGCCCCCACTTGAGGTTCACCGGGAGCTCCCCCTCGTGCAGCGGGTGCGGCGGCCGTCCGAAGAAGACCCGCCGGCCCTGCTCCAGCTGGATGACGACGCCGCCCGGGAGGCGCGCCGGGGTCGCCGACCCCGGCTGACGGTCGAGCACCGGCGCGTCGTCGGCCGACGCGTCGATCACCACCCGACCGAGCTCGCGCAGGTCCTCCCCCCCGAGGTGCCGCCACATGGAGTCCGCCACGTCGAGGCCCGCGAGGAGCGCCGGCACGGTGACCCGGTGCCCGGGGCGCACTTGGCCCTGCTCCCGGTCCAGGAGGTCGAGCGGGCCGAGCACGGGGAGCCAGCCCCCGTAGGCCACGTGGGGCGTGATGGAGTACCCGCCGAGCACCGTGCCGTCGCTGGCCACGGGCAGGAAGTCCCGGCCTCCGACGCGGACGCAGGCCACCGGCTCGTGGAGCCGGACGGGCACGTTCAGGCCGTCGGGCCAGCGCACGCTCGGGTCCCCGACCTCGGCGACGAAGGGCAGGTCGCCCACCTGCGCCGCGAGGGAGGCGATCGCCGCCTCGTCGTCCGCCGCGACGACCGAGGCCTCCAGGAGCAGGTCCTCCAGCTCCTCGAACCACTCGTCGCTGATCCACGGCGCGTCGGTCCGCAGGTCGTACCGGGTCACGTCGACCCGCGCGAGGCCGCGGTCGCGGGCGTCGGACTCCAGCAAGTGAAGGCCGAGGACGAGGCCGGCGAAGAGGAGCGCGAGGGGCACCCACGTGGGGACGCGCCCGCTCCGGCCGGGCCGGACGCGCTCGACGGGCGGACGGACGACGCGCTCGCTCCGTCGCCACGCGCCCCCCTCGCCCCCGGCCGGGCGCGGCGCGTGCGATCGAAGAAGCGGCGCGAGACCTCCCATCTTCCCCGGGTGAGCGGGCGCCGACGGGATCGGCGCCGCTGGACGGGAACCGGCGGACGGGCGACGACGCCCGCGGCGGGGCCGCGCCGCGCCGGGCCCGACCCCGATCAGTTGCGCGAGGGCGCGACCTGGGCGTCGATCGTGGATCCAGGCACGTCGATGGGCACCGCGCCGGCGCCCTCGGAGACCGCCTGGGGCCCGAAGCCGCCGCCGGAGCGGCCGCCGAGGCGCTTGGTGGCCTCCTCGATGAACAGGTCGAGGGCGACCTGCATCTCCACCACCTGCTCCCGGGAGAGGGCGACCGCCTTGGCGCCGCCCTGGGAGTGGAGCTCGTGGCCGAGGAGGCGGGAGACGAGCTTGAGCTGCGCCAGGTGGCGCTCGAGGTGGGTTCCGTGCTTGTGCTGTGAATTCATGGTCCCTCCGGGGGTGTGCGGACCCATGGTCTAGCGGATGGAGGGGCCCGGGGACAAGGCCGAGGGCACGTCCTCCGCTCGGGCCGGGGGCCGGACGGCGACGGGCCGGTCCTGCGCCCGCTCCCCGGAGGCCCCGTCCGGGTCCGTCGGGGCCCGTGGGCGGAAGATGGGGGGCGCGGCCACCGCGCTGCCCGGTCGCCGCTCCCGGGCTCTCCGCTCCACTCCGCGGTCGTCACCCCGGCCTCCTCCCCTGAGCCGCTCTCTTGAGCCGCTCCCATGATCCGCTCGCCGGGGCCGAACCCCAGGCTCATCGCCCCGGGGCCGTCCCCGACGAGGCCCCGCGCGTCTCGAAGGGGCCGCCGCCGCCGGATAGCTGGCAGGAAGGTGGCGGCGCAGCGCCCCCCGCGGCACCCTCCATCGGACCATGACGGCGGACGACCAGCGACCCGAGCCGAGCGACCCGGGGCCCCAGAGCGAGGCCCGCCGGGAGGCGCTCCCCTTCGGCTTCCTGGGTGACGAGGAGGACGAACCGCCCGCGCGCGAGCGAACCCCGCGGCCCTCCGAGAAGGACACGAGCCCCGCCGAGGAGGACACGGAGCCGATCCCGACCTTCGCCACGGTGACCTCGAAGGAGACAGCGCCCCCGAGGAAGGAGCCCGTCCAATCGCCGGCCTCCGCGCCCACCTCCGGGCCCACCTCCGGGCCCACCTCCGGGCCCACCTCCGGGCCCGGGGCCGCCCCGACGGAGCTGCCGCCGCCCACCGAGGTCTTCGGCCCCGACGGCCGGGTCGTCGGGTGGAAGGGCTTCACGCTCTCCCGCTTCCAGCTCCAGGCGGTGGACGCCATCCGCGAGGGCCGCAACGTGCTCGTCTCGGCGCCCACCGGCGCTGGGAAGACCCTCGTGGCGGAGTACGCCATCGAGGTGGCGGTGCGCTCGGGGAAGCGCTGCATCTACACCGCCCCCATCAAGGCGCTCTCGAACCAGAAGTACCGCGACTTCCGGGACGACCCGATGATCGACGTCGGGCTCATGACGGGCGACGTGACGATCCACCAGTCGGCGCGGGTGCTGATCATGACCACGGAGATCCTGCGCAACGCGATCTTCGAGAACCCGCGGCTCCTGGACGACGTGGCCTACGTCGTCTTCGACGAGGTCCACTACCTCGACGACCGCGAGCGGGGGACGGTCTGGGAGGAGAGCCTGATCTTCATGCCCCCCTCCGCCCGCGTGATCGCCCTGTCCGCGACCATCGCCAACGTGGAGGAGCTCGGCGCATGGATGGAGGAGATCCGCCCCCAGGGGGTCGACGTGATCATCGACGACCGCCGCCCGGTGCCGCTCTCCCACTGGGTGCACACGCCGGACGCGACCACCTTCGAGCCCTCGGGGATCAAGCGCGCCCGCAAGCGCGCGGAGCAGGCCGCGGCGAAGCAGGCGCCCCGACGCCGGCGCCGCCGGGGGCGGCGCGGCCGAGGTGGGCGCGGCTTCGGGCGCCCCGAGCCGCCGGATCCCCGGCCCCTCTTCGACGAGCTCGTCGAGCGCGACCTGCTGCCCGCCCTCGTGTTCTCCTTCTCGCGCAAGGACTGCGAGCGCCTCGCCTACAAGAACGAGGGGCGGGAGCTCCTGTCGGAGGAGGAGTCCGCGCGAATGGAGGCGCTCCAGGAGGAGCTGCTCGAGTCCTTCGACCTCGGCCGCGGGCACCTGCGGGGCGAGGTGTTCCGCATGGCGCGCTCCGGCGTCGCCTACCACCACGCCGGCATGCTCCCCATCTACAAGGAGGTGGTGGAGCGCATGTTCACGGCGGGCCTGCTGAAGATGCTCTTCACCACGGAGACCTTCGCCCTCGGCATCAACATGCCGGCGCGGGCCGTGGTGTTCGCCGGCCTGCGCAAGTTCGACGGCGTGTCCTTCGACTGGCTGCGGACCCGCGACTACATGCAGATGGCGGGCCGCGCCGGGCGCCAGGGGATCGACGACAAGGGGTTCGTCTTCCAGCTCCTCCCGGACCAGGACCTCAAGGACGCCCCGGTGGAGCGCTGGGTCGGCGGGCGCCCCGAGGCGGTCATGAGCCGCTTCCGGATGAACTACTCGACCCTCCTCCACCTCGTGTCGCGGGTGGGGCGCGACCGCGTCCACGAGGCCTGGGAGAAGTCCTTCCACTCCTTCCAGAACCGCGAGAAGAACGCGAAGGCCCGCGCGCGGCAGCGGCGGGAGCAGATGCGGCTCATCGGCCGCCACCTCGACCTGCTGGAGGAGCTCGGCTACATCAAGGACCAGGCGGTCACCAGCAAGGGCGAGATCGCGCGCTGCCTCGGCGGCTACGAGCTCCAGGTGACCGAGCTGCTGTTCCGCGGGTCGCTCGAGACCCTCCCCCCGAAGGCCCTCGCCATGGTCTTCGTGGCCATGATCCACGAGGAGCGGCGCGCCGCCCAGCGCCCCTGGGTCCCGGCCTCGATGTTCGGCGGGACGCGCCGCCACATCGACACGGTCATGGGTGAGCTCTGCCAGGCCGAGGCTCGGTTCGGGATCGAGCCGGCCATGAAGCGGCCGGACTGGGGCCTCACCCCTGCGACCCTCGGCTGGTACGGCGGCCTCTCCATGGAGGACCTGGAGGAGCAGCTCGAGGTCAACCCGGGAGACGTCTGCCGCGTGTTCCGGATGGCGATCCAGCTGATGCGGAACGTCCGGCGCTCGGTGGACCGGGACTGGGACATCGTGGACCGGCTCGACGAGGCGATCGAGGCCGTGAACCGGGACGAGGTCGACGCCCGCAAGCAGCTCGCCCTCGGGTAGCGCCTCGATCTGGTCCTCCCGGCCCGGATCCTCGGTGCGGGGCGGCGTCATTCCGCCCCGCGGTCCGCCAAAAAAGCGGAGGATGTATTCGTATCCCCTTCCGTCCGGGCGGACTAGGGGGGCACATCCGGACGGAGGCTGCTATGGTCTTCGCCCTCGTGGCGAGGACCCCCTCCTCGCCGCCCCCTCGACCCGACCCGACACCCGGTGGCTCCCCGCGTCCGCGGCGAGCATCCTCCGGGAGACTGGATCCCCCGACCTCCCCTCCATGCTCTCGAGCCTCGTCCTGGCCGCCGCGGCCTGCCTCACCGGCCCCGCCGCGCCGCTCCACGCCTCCGCTGCCCCGCTCAGCGCGCCCTCCGCCGAGAAGATCGACTCGTCGAGCGCGGTGTCCTTCGAGACCAAGGACCGCCAGCTGCTGACCGCGAGCTACTACGAGCCCAAGCGCCGCAAGGGCTCCCCCCCGGCGCCGGCCGCCATGCTGCTCCACGACGCGGGCTCCAACCGCGAGGAGCTGGCCGAGCTCGCCGAGTACCTGCACAAGAAGGGCTTCGCGGTGCTGTCCGTGGACCTCCGCGGCCACGGCGCCAGCGCCACCGCCGACACCGACTTCGAGAAGGCCGACGCCAAGACCCGGGAGACCCTCTGGGCCATGAGCACCCGGGACGTGGACGCGGCCACGAAGTTCCTGCTCAAGCAGGACGGCGTGCACGCCACGAACCTCTCCATCATCGGGGTCGGCGCCGGCGCCGCCCTCGCGGTCCGGCGCGCCGCGAAGGACGACAACGTCCGCGCCCTCGTCCTGATCGACCCGGCCCAGGAGTCCTTCGGCTTCGACGTGGGGGGCGGCGTCGCCGACCTCGGCGGGCTCCCGACGCTCATCCTCGCCCCGAAGAAGACCCGCGAGGCCGCGGACGCGATCCAGAAGACCGCCCACGAGGCCAACGACGGCCTGGAGTACGTCGAGGTCAACGCCCTCAAGAACGACGCCGAGACCCTCCTCAAGGACAAGCGCCTCAAGCCGGGAGCCTCCACGTGGCTCCGGGACCAGGTGATGCCCGAGAAGTGAGCGTCCCGAGGTGACCCGGCGGGAGCCGCTCGCGCTCCCTCACGCTCCACGCACGGCGCGGCGACCCGAACGGGCGCCGCGCCGTCCGCGTTCCGAGGGCCGCGGCGGGCCGCGGGCGCGGAACCGGGTCCTCCCCACCGCGACCAGGCGGGTCCCGACGGCCTCGCCGGGGTAGACTGCCTGCGAGGTCCATCCGCAGCATGTCCATTCGCAGCAAGGTCCGCGCCCTGCTCCCCGAGCGCGTGAGGGGGCAGCTCCGCCACGCCCTCGACGTGGTCAACACCGAGTGGCACCACCTCGCCCGGCGCGGCCCGATCCGCGCGCGGCTCGAGGAGCTGCGCCGAATCCCCCGCGGGCTGCACGTGGAGGGCACCAACATCTGCAACGCCAGCTGCGTGTTCTGCGCCTACCCGCAGATGGAGCGCCGGAAGACGACCATGTCCATGGAGGACTTCCGCGCCGTCGTGGACGCCTACGTCTCCATGGGCGGCCGCAGCGTGTCCCTGACGCCCATCGTCGGCGACCCCTTCGTGGACAAGCACATGTTCGAGCGGCTCGACGACCTCATGGCGAGGGAGGAGATCCGCTCCATGAGCTTCTACACCAACGCCATCCTCATGACGCGCGAGAAGTCCGAGCGCCTGATGGCGTACGCGGACAAGCTCCACGTGCACGTGTCCTGGGGCGGCTTCGACGAGGCCACCTGGAACGAGATCATGGGCGTCTCGAAGTTCGAGGCGGCGAGGGACGCAGTCCTCGACTTCCTGGAGGTGAAGGAGGCGCGCGGCGTCGACATCCCCTTCACCCTCGCCCTGCGCTGCCCCACCTCCGCCTGCGAGGGAGAGCTCTGGGAGCGGCTCCGGGCCGCCGCCGACCGCGGCCTCGTGGAGATCGCCGAGATGCCCGACTACGACTCCTGGGCCGGCAAGGTCCGGCCCGAGGCCCTGGAGGGCGTCGGGCTCACGCCGCGCACGATGCCCTACAAGCGGGGGGCCTGCGAGCTGCTGTTCACGAAGCCGGTGGTGCTCGCCAACGGCGACGTGAACGCGTGCGCGTGCCGCGACGTGGAGGCGGAGCTCGTGGTCGGGAACGTCAAGGAGGCGCCCCTCTCCGAGATCTGGGCAGGCGCCGCCATCGACGGACTGATCGAGCGGCACGAGCGCGGCGACTACCCGGACGTCTGCAAGCGCTGCACCTACTTCGTGAGCGTCTACAACTCGCGCAAGAGCCGGACCTTCGCCCGCGACGGCCAGCCGTCGGGGAACTGGGCAGAGGACTGATCAGACCGCCGCGTGCCGCTGGAGGTCCTCCAGGGACACGTGGTCCAGGGCGCTCTGGTGCGTGGCCGCCAGGACCACGGGGGGCGCGCAGCCCGCCTCCATGGCCTGCTTCCAACGGAGCACGCAGACGCACCAGCCGTCACCCGGGGAGAGGCCGGGGAAGGAGAACTCGGGGCGCGGCGTGGAGAGGTCGTTGCCCACCGACACGCTGAAGCGCAGGAACTCCTCGGTGACGCGCGCGCAGACGGTGTGCCGCCCGTGGTCGTCCGCCCCCGTGCGGCAGAGGCCGTCCCGGAAGAAGCCGGTGAGCGGGTCGGAGCAGCAGGGGGCGAGGGGCTCCCCGAAGACGTTCTTCTCGAGCAGCTGGATCATGGGCGTGTTCTATCCCGATCCAGCGCGGCGATGAAGGGGTCTCCGGCGCCGAGCCGCGCCTCCTCTCCACCGTCGCGAGGCCTCCCCGGAGACGTCGCCCGGCCGCGGCGCCGCGCTCCCGCCGGCCTGGGACGCCCGCCCATTGACGCACCGATGCGACATCGCGACGCAGTTTTCTGGCTCCATCGTTCCCGGAATCGGGACGACCCTCACATCTCGTCTGCGCCCGCCCTCTATCACCTGAGCGCCCGAGTAGAGTTTCGAAAGGAGCCGACATGGCTCACTTCGAGCGCCCATCCACTCGTCGCCCATTCACTAGCAACCATCCGACTCTCCATCTCGAACTCATGAAGTTCCTTTCCCGCAGCCTGCCCCTGGCGCTCGCCCTGTCCTCGGTGGCAGCCGCTCAGGTGACGATCATCGCCACCGAGCAGTTCGATTACACGGCCCCCGGACTCCTCCAGAACGCCAACGCGGGGACCGGCTGGACCAACGCGTGGACCATCCCGAACGGCGGCGGGAACGAGATCGTCATCTTCGACCCCTCGGTCACCCCCGTCATGACCTGCAGGGACGCCGTCGGGAACTACGCCGGCCAGGCCGCCGAGTTCTTCGCGGCGGCGCGGGTTCCGGACCAGACCGGCCACTCGAGCGTCGTGGACAACGGCTTCTTCGGCGCGGACGGCTCCACCATCTGGATCTCGTTCCGCACGCAGATGTACCAGCAGTTCGGGAACGGCTCCTTCGGCGCCCTCCAGCTCTTCAGCACCCAGGACCCCTCCAACGAGCAGTTGCTGCTCGGCTCGCCCTGGGGCACGACCTCCTGGAACTGGGGCTGGGACGACGAGGGCGGCGTGGGCCTGCCCCCCGAGTACGACTTCTCCACCAACGCCGCGGTCTGCGCGAAGCTCGTGTTCCGCATCGACCACCAGCCCGGTGACGAGCGCGTCCGCATGTGGGTCGACCCGATCGCCGACTTCCCGATCGCCGAGGCCCCGAACCTCGACGGCGTCATCGGCGACCTCCGCTGGGACGAGGTCCGCATCAACTCCGGCGGCTCCGGCACCCACTTCTTCTGGGACGACATCGTGATCGCCCGCGGCGAGCCCTCCAGCAACGTGGGCACCAACTACTGCACCGGCGTGGCCAACTCCACCGGCGCGGTGGGCAACATCATCGCCAGCGGTAGCCTCACCGTCGGGGACAACAACATGTCCCTGGTCGCCTCGGACCTGCCGAACAACTCCTTCGGCTTCTACCTGACCAGCCGCGTCCAGGGCTTCATCCAGAACCCGGGCGGCAGCCAGGGCAACCTGTGCCTCAGCGGCGCCATCGGCCGCTACGTCGGCCCGGGCCAGATCCAGAACTCCGGCGGGAACGGGTCCTTCACCCTGCCCCTCGACCTGACGCAGATGCCCACGCCGACCGGCCTCGTCGCCGCGCAGGCGGGCGAGACCTGGAACTTCACCACCTGGTACCGCGACGCGGTGGGCGGCTCGGCCACGAGCAACTTCACCGACGGCGTCGAGGTCACCTTCCAGTGATCCCACGGCTCCCTCCCCGGGAGCCTCCAGGACGACACGACGCGCTCACCGCGCCCCGACTCGCGGGTGTGGTGAGCGCGGTCGTAGGTGGGACGCGGAGCCGCGCCGCAGCCACCGACCATCGGGCCCCGCCGGCCCTCCCACCGCACCCTCCCCGCGCGGCCTCCTCCCTTCCCCAGCCAGCCCCCGTGGTCCGTTAGGATCCCGGGCCGACATGCACGACCGCTCCAACTACACGCTGCTGATCTCGCTCACCGTGGCGCTCGGCGGCTTCCTCATGGGCTTCGACAGCGCCGTCATCTCGGGCGTCGTCGACCCGGTCAAGGACCGCTTCGACCTCACCCCGGACCAGGTGGGCACCGCCGTCGCCTGCCTGACCCTGGGCGCGACCCTGGCCATGGCCATCGCCGGCCGCATCGCCGACGTGCTCGGCCGCAAGCCGGTGCTGATCTTCACGGCGGCGCTGTTCTCGGTCTCCGCCCTCTGGAGCGCGCTGGCCACCTCCTACGTGGAGCTGGTGGTGGCGCGCGTCATCGGCGGCTTCGGCGTGGGCGGGGCGCTGCTCATCGCCCCCATGTACATCGCCGAGATCGCGCCCCCCGAGAAGCGCGGCCGGCTGGTGTCCTTCAACCAGCTCAACATCGTCCTCGGCTTCTCCGCGGCGTTCTTCTCGAACTACTTCCTCGAGCAGTACTTCAAGATCCCCGCGCCGACCGCCGCGGACCCGAACGCGATGGCGGTCGACCCGGTCGCCTGGCGGTGGATGCTGGGCGTCGAGGCGATCCCCGCGATCCTCTACCTGCTCTCGCTGACCACGGTCCCCCGCAGCCCCCGGTGGCTCGCCATCCGGGGTCGCTTCGACGAGGCCCGCGCCGTCCTCGCGCGCACGGCGGGAGCGGACACCGCGGACGCCGCCCTCGCCGAGGTGCGTGAGAACCTCAGCTCGGCCAGCGGCGACGCGGGCTACGGCGAGCTCCTCGCGAGCCGCATGCGCCTGGTGATGCTGATCGGCCTCGGCCTGGGCTTCTTCCAGCAGATCACCGGGATCAACGCGATCTTCTACTACGCCACGACCATCTTCGAGCTCACCGGCTCCGGCCGGGACGCGGCCCTGATGCAGGCGATCTACGTCGGCCTCGTGAACGTCGTGTTCACCCTCATCGCCATGCGCCTCATCGACCGCGCCGGGCGCAAGCCCCTGCTGCTGGTGGGGACCTCGGCCATGGCCGTCGCCCTCTTCACGAACGCCTACGCCTTCAACGCCGGCAGCTACCAGCTGAGCGGTGAGAAGCTGGAGGGCGTCACCGAGTCGGTGGCCCTCGCGGCGGCGCCCGAGG